>JAKORR010000991.1 GCA_029777735.1 Armatimonadota bacterium
ACGTCTTGAGGTTTTCCACACCCTGTGGACACCCGCCAGGGAGCTTCGGCATCAGGACTTACGTGCTGTGGAATGTCCGGGAGGGTCTTACAGAGCCTGGCCAGTGGTACCTGGACCGCACGGCTGAGAAGGTTGTGTACTGGCCGCTTGAGGGCGAAGACATGGCAAGCGCGGAAGTGCTGGCGCCCACAACGGAGAGTATCGTGCGGGTAGCCGCTGGAGAAAACGCGCCGGCGGCTGGAATTACGCTGCGCGGCCTGACCTTTTCGGTGACCAATACGCCGCTGGTCGCGGGGGGATTTGGGGCGGGCAGGTTCGCGGGCGCCGTGGCGGCCTATCGCGCGGAGAACTGCGTGTTCGAAGGGCTGACGGTGATCAACGTCGGCGGGCAGGGCATCAAGGCCGACAACTGCCCAGGCCTGCGGGTCGAGCGGTGCGATGTGTCGAGCGCGGGCGCCTGCGGCATCATGGCCCGTAACGGCGACTGTGTCTTGGCCGACAACTACGTCCACCACATCGGCCTGAGCTACCCCAGCGCCATTGCGTTGTGGGGTGGTGGTAAGAGCGGCAAGGGTCAACTCATCACGCATAACGAGGTCCACGACGTCCCCTACACCGGGATTTCCTGCGGTGGTGACGACCACGTGGTTGAGGACAACCTCATCTATCGCTGCATGCAGGTGATGCGTGACGGCGGTGGCATCTACATTACCTTCGGCAGGCGGGTGACGTGTCGCAGCAATTTCGTCCACGATGTGTTGTTTGACGGCACCAATACGGCTAACGCCTACTACCTGGACGAGCAGGCGGAGGACTGCCTAGTAGAAGGGAATCTGTCGCTGCGGAGTGGCTCGCCGCTGCTGTCGCACTGGAATCAGAACAACGTGCTGCGGAACAATGTGTTCATCGCCGAGGGCGACGTATTGCTGCGCTGGCCCCGGTCGTCGGGGTGGAAGGTGGAACGCAACGTCATTGTGGCGGGGGGTACCATCAACCTTCGCGACTGGCAGGGAGTCAGCGAGTTCAGCAACAATGTGCTCTGGAGTGGATCGGGCACGATTCAGACGACTACGCATGACGCGAATGGCAAGTACCAGACGGCGCCGCTAGAGCCGCAGGGCGGATCGTTGATCGCGGCCCCGTTGCTTGTTGAGTGGGAGAAGGGCGTGGTGCGGTTCGCGCCGGATTCCCCGGCGCTGAAGCTGGGGATCCAGCCGATCGACGTAAGCGGGGCAGGTCCGCGGCGCTGAGGTCCCGAGGCAGGCTGCCAGGTGTCCTGGGGACTCTATTCACGTACGTGAGGATTCGTCCAGCTGGCGGCGAAGAGGACCTAGGCAAAGCTGGGCCACGGGTAGCGTCGTGCCGAGGGGCAGCCTTTGAGCGACGCTTTGTTGTATAGACGTTCTTGCCCATAACCCACGGAGAAGGCGAAATGAAACATGAGGACATCCCTTCGCAGTCTCAGGCTCCACAGGAGTGCGATAGTTGCTCCGGCG
>JAKORR010000992.1 GCA_029777735.1 Armatimonadota bacterium
ACGGTAACTCTAACAGTCAGCCACCTCACGAGGTCTACTACTGCCAGATGACATATTCTCTGGACCACCTCCTTTCTCAGTGATACCTCCATCCTAGGGGGCCTCCAGAGGGTTGTCAATTTTGGCAACAGCCCGGAAATCAGAGATTTCGCCGCACGAACAGGCACATCGCGAAGCCGTCCATGAGGTTGAACGGAAACTGCCCCGTCGTGTAGTGGCCGCACGGAAGCACGAACGTTTCGAGCGGCGGTCCGCAGGCGCGCAGCGCATCGATCATCTCGCGCGTGTAGCAGGGCAGAAAGGTGGTGTCGTACCGCCCCCACACGATCAGCGACCGTATGTCGCGGCCCCGCATGCGGTCCAGAAACGTGAACGGGCTGATGATCTTCCAGAGATGACGAAGCTCGTCCAGCGTGATCGAGCCGTCGAGGCCCTGCCTTACGTGCCGCGTCGCCAGGCCCGTCCAGACGGCGTCGGCGAAGTATGTAGAGGCGTGGTTATACACGGCCAGGCGCACCCTGGCGTCATGTGCGGCGGTTATGAACGCGATGCAGGAGCCGAGGCTGGTTCCCAGCACGCCCAGCCGGGTGTACCCCTGACGCTCCAGCCAGTCCAGGCAGGCCCGCGCGTCTACAACGGCTTGACGGCAGGCGTGGATCGTGCGGCCGACGTTGCTGGAGACGTGGTAGTCTGCCCTGGTTTGTCCGGGTGGCATGCGACGGCCATGGTACGGCAGGGTCATGCGCAGCGCTGCTATGTTGAAGCGGTTCAGCAGCTTGCAGAGGCTGATGTGCCCCTGCTCGTCGGCGTTCCACTGCGGCAGGACGAGTACGGCCCGCCCGTCGGCGCCGGCAGCCGGAAAGTACGCCGCCCGGACGCAGTTGTTCTCCGGAAACGGGCTCGCCAATGGGCTTGTGAAGGTTAGGTTACCGGCATCGAGCTTGTAGTCGGCCACGGGCGCATAGCCGAAGAAAGCATCGGAGTCCGCCAGCCAGCCGCGTGCGGCCTCCGAAATGGCGCGGGCCGGGTCCGGCGCGGCCGTACCGAGGCCCAGCCACTCGAGCCCCCACTCGAAGGGGCGCACCACGCGGTCGTTGTCGCGGCTGGCCAGCCGGTTTTCCTGCCTGTCGATCCACCGCGCGTAGGGATTAGGCATTCCGGAAGAGACTTAGCGTAGCAGGGAAAGGCGCCAAAGAAAAAACCCCGTCATTGCGACGGGGTATGGGGAGAGCTTACGAGAAAGGCAACTACCCCCAAAGCGACCAAAACCTCTCTAACCCCGCAGGCTAGCATGCACGCGTGTCA
>JAKORR010000993.1 GCA_029777735.1 Armatimonadota bacterium
AGCATCGTCGTGCACCTGGACGACCACGTAGCTCACTACGTGAAGCTTATCTTAGACGAGATTTTCGGGGTCTTCTCATTTCAAAACGAAATCGTTTGGCGACGAGGCGCCGGTCACGCAGATGCCACGCGGTTTGGGCGGAACCACGATGTGCTCCTCCTGTATTCGCGAGGAGACACCTTCTACTTCGAGCCGCAGTACCCTGAACCATCACCCGAGGAGGTAGCCCGCCTAAAGAGGGCATATCCCCTAGTTGACGATGCTGGGCGGAGGTACTCCTTGGACAACCTAGCAGCAGCTGGCCCCGGTCCTGCACGACGTTTCGGAGACAGAGTGATACCTCCTCCCCGTGGTCAACACTGGCGGTTTTCTCAAGAGCACATTGACGAGCTTTGGGCTCAAGGAAGAATTGAGTTCAATCGTGCGGGTGTTCCTAAGGTGCGGAAGTATGCGGACGAAACTTCGCGTATGCCTCTTCAGGACATTTGGACGGACTGCATCCGACACATAAGCACCGTTACGGGCTTCCCAACTGAAAAACCTGAAAAGTTGCTCAGGCGTATCCTCGTTGCTTTATCGCCCCCTGGCGGCTTGGTTGCTGACTTCTTCTGTGGTTCCGGCGCTACGCTCGCTGTCGCCGAGAAGTTGGGCCGTCGCTGGATAGGCGTGGATCTGGGGCGCTATGCCATCCACGTCACCCGCAAGCGGCTCATTCAGGTGCAGCGGGAACTGCACGAGAAAGGCCAACCGTATCGCTCCTTCAACGTATACAACTTGGGCCGCTATGAGCGGCAGTGGTGGCAACTGGACCGCCTGAAGGGCGCCGATGACGAGCACCGCCGCGTCGTCCTGCGCTTCTACAGGGCCGCCGAACTCGTCAACCCGCCCAGCCCGCTCCTGCACGGCAAAAAGGAGGGCGCTTACGTCCACGTAGATGAGATTGATGGCATGCTAACTTTCGAGGAGCTCCGGCAGGTGGCCCTGGCGGCACAGGGAGCGGGGGCGCGCGAACTGCACTGCCTGGCCTGGGAGTTCGAGATGGAGCTGGCCCACAAGAAGCAGGCGATTGAGGCGGAAACGGGCCTGACCATCCGCCTCAAGTATATCCCGCGCGAAATCATGGAGCCGAACCGGACGGAGGTGCAATTCTTTGAGGCGGGCTACCTGCAGGCGCGGGCGGTCAAGTACAAGGCCAGGGTGGACGTAGAACTGACGCACTTCTCGCCGGCTCTGGCGGAGGTGCCGGAGAAGGAGATGGAGGCCCTGCGCGAGCGGGCAGTGCGGTCGCCCTTCGACTTCATAGACTTCTGGGCGGTGGACTTCGAATGGCGCGAGGACAAGCCCTTCGAGCACCACTGGCAGGACTTTCGCACCCGCAAGGACCGGAGTCTGAAGACGAAGACCGACGCGGCCTGGGAGTACCAGGAGAAGGGCAAGCACCAGATCTGCGTCAAGGTAATAGACGTGTTCGGCGTGGACACTACAACCGTGATTGAGGTGGAGGTGTAGGCCATGCCGTTTGAGGTCAAGCAGCAGAACCTGGAGGCCCTCCAGCCCATCTTCAAGCCCTGGGAGGAACCGACTTGCCACCGGGTGCCTAACCCCATCCCGGGAGGGCCGGCGGTCATCAAGCCGGGGCGCAGGCCAAGCAAGTGCCCGCTGGTGCGGGCCATTCGCGCCGAGGTGGACACCTGGAGGCGCGGGGGCTATGCCGGGGTCAGCCAGACCT
>JAKORR010000994.1 GCA_029777735.1 Armatimonadota bacterium
GCCGCCAGAGCCAGAGCCAGGTTGTACCACCCTTCGAAGCGCTTCGGATCCTGCTCAACACCAGCGCGCAGGTGCGGTATGGCCTCTTGGTGGCGGCCGAGGTTGTACAGCGCGGTGCCCCAACCCACCTCCAGCTCAGCACTGGTGTAATTGGCCTCGGAAGCCTTCTGGAAGACCTCGGCCGCCTTGGCGTTGTCTCCCTTCTGCAAGTACAGGCCACCGAGGGCGGTAAGCACTTGGCCATTGTCGGGCGCGAGGGCGGAGGCAGCTTCGTATTCGCGGAGGGCCTTGTCAGTGTCACCCGACTGGAGCAGTGCCGCGGCAAAGTTGATGTGTGCATCAACGTCCTTGGGGTTTATGTCCAGCGCCCTGTTGTACTCGTTGAAGGCCTTTTCAAACTGCCGCTGGCGGGCGTAGAGATTGGCGAGGTTGTAGTGTGCCTCGAAGTAATCGGGCTTGGCCTCGACCGCCGCCTTGTAGTGAGTTTCGGCGTTGCGCAGGTCACCCTTGGCCAGGTAGGCATTCCCCAGGTTGTTGTGGGCAACGTGGTAGTCGGGCTTCTGCTTGAGCGCCTGCTCGAAGTAGCCGATAGCGGCATCGAAGTCCTTCTGCTCCAGTGCCACGGTGCCGATCCAACTCAGGATGATGTAGTCGTTGGGCGACGCCTTGAGGGCTTCCTCAAACCGCTGACGGGCCTCATCCAGCTGTCCGGCCTCGTAGGCAGCCAGGCCCAGGTCGAAGGCCGACTTGGGCTCCTCAGCCGCCACCAAGGACACGGCCAACATAAGAACAGTGGCCGTAGCCAGCTTGCCTGTGCGCGAAAACAGCATTGTTCTGTAACCTCCTGGACTAGCCGGGAACCTGTGCACGAGCCTCCCAGGCGCAGTCAATCAGAGCCTGCGCGATGCCCGCCGGATCCAGGCCCCTCTCGGCCAGCAATCGTCCGCGGTCACCATGGGGCACGAAGGCATTGGGCAAGGCAAGGATGCGTATCGGCACCCGGAGACCGCGGGCGGCAAGGCTTTCGGCCACTCCACTGCCGAATCCCCCTGCGGCAACATTCTCCTCTAGTGTCACCACGCCGCCGCACTGCCGCGCCAAGCCACAAAGGAGTTCTTCATCCAGAGGTTTGGCAAAGCGCGCATTCACCACAGCGGCCCGAATTCCTTCCCCAAGCGCCAGCTCCGCGGCTTGCAGTGCCCGGTCCACCATGCTCCCGATGGCCACCAGCACCACATCCGTCCCCTCGGTCAATTGCTCCGCCTTGCCCACGGGTAGCGCGCGAAGGGGCTCGTTCAAGCCTTCCCCCGACCCCTGCCCGCGAGGATAGCGCAGGCTGGCGGGACACCCGACCTCAAGGGCCGTGGCGAGCATCCGCCGCAACTCACCCTCGTTGCGCGGCGCCATACACACCATCCCGGGCACGTGGCGCAGATAGCTCAGGTCGAAGACGCCGTGATGGGTGGGTCCGTCGTCGCCCACTAGACCGGCGCGGTCCAGGGCGAAGACCACCGGCAGGTTCTGCAGTGCCACATCATGGATTATCTGGTCATAGGCACGCTGCAGGAAGGTTGAGTAGATCGCCACTACGGGTCGCAGCCCAGCGGCGGCCAGCCCGGCCGCGAAGACCACGGCTACCTCCTCGGCCATGCCCACGTCGAAGCAACGCGTCGGGAAGGCCCGCTGGAAGCAGGCCAGGCCTGTGCCCTCGATCATGGCCGCCGACACCGCCACAATCCGGCAATCCTGCTCGGCCAGCTCAAGCAGCGCCCGACCGAAGACGTCACTGTAGGTCGGGCCGTCGCTCGATGCCCGCAACTCGCCGTTGGAGGGGTCGAAGGGCCTAGTCCCATGGAACCTGGTGGGATCATCCTCGGCGGGCTTGTAGCCCTTGCCCTTCTTGGTGACCACATGGA
>JAKORR010000995.1 GCA_029777735.1 Armatimonadota bacterium
CCCTAGTGTTCCTGTGGCTGCGAGCGCGAGGGCTCTCGTCTCTCTCGTGCTTCCTGGGTGGTCAGGTCTATGGCCTCAGCGGCTTTCTGGTGTGCCACGTTATGCACCTGCACATGGTGCAGGTGGCCGCCTGGTTGCCCGCGTTGCTGTGGTTGGCAGAGGCGCTGGCCCAGAGACACGCGGATTGGACCCGGGCGGCGTTAGCCGCGCTGCTGATTGGTTCCCTAGGCGTGGCTGGCCACCTGCAGTCCTTTCTCATAAGCCTGCTGGCCACCGGGCTATGGTTCCTATTGCACTTGCGGCGTGGGGCGATGGCCGTGCCGGTGGCGCGAGCAGCAACGGCCCTGGCCTTGGGCCTGGCTCTCACCTGCGCCCAGCTTATCCCCACTGCGCTTCACACACGGGCTTCGGGCGCCCGCGCCACGTCCTCGCTGCCCTTCATGACCCGCTACAGTCTGGACGCACGCGGCCTGCTCTTTCTCCTTCACCCCGAGATCCTGGGCACTTACCGAGAAGGCAACTATTTTGGCGGCGTGCACCACTACGAGGTCTGCGGCTGGGTGAGTGGCGCTGCGCTGCTGCTGGCGGTCGTAGGTCTCGCGCGCCGCGAAGACCAGCTCAAAAGCCTGGCTATCAGCAGCGCGGTCTTGGTCGCCGTCGGGCTGTTCCTCGGGCTAGCCGTCTACAATCCTCTGTACCGGCTTCTGGTACATGTCCCCGGAATCAACATGTTCCGCGCGGCGGGACGTTATGTGCTTCTTGTCGACCTGGGCTTGGCCTTGCTGGCGGCAGTAGGGCTTGAGGCGGTCCTTCAGGCTCAAGCGCGCCGCTTGCTTTTCAGTCTCGGGGCAATGGCAGTGCTGACATGGCTGGCTTTGCCCGTCGCGGTGCGGGTCGGTCGGCCTGCCGTCGAAAGAATACTTCTACGCGAGGCCAGTCACCGAGCCCGCGGCGACCAGGACGTGGCGCGGATCAAGGCCTCTGCTAAGGTGGCCTTCCTCGAGGCCCGCCTCTCACCCTCCGATCCCTATGTCCTGCTCTGGATCCTAACCGGCGCCTCGCTGGCTCTTGCCGGTGCGGGTCTTCGCCCTCTGCTTTCGGCCGGGCTGTTGACTGCCTGCGCTATGACCCATCTGCTCTTGTTCGCCTACGCTTATAATCCCTGGGCACCGCGTGAGCAATTGCTCCAACCGCCTCAGACAGCGCGACTCGTTGCGAACGATCCCTCCCTAGGCCGCGTCTTCACGGACCCGTCGGTCGCGGCCTATGGACGGGGTCCGGGCTGGGGCTATCCGTGGCGCAGGAACGGCCGGCTTGACTGGTATCTGCGCGCGAGAGAGGCGCTGCGCCCAGACAGCGGCATCTTCTTCGACGTTCCCCACGTCGCGACGGTCTTTCCTCTGAGCCCCCGGCGATTGTGGGCCTTGACCGAAGACGCCCTGCCCACTGCCCTCACAGGCCGACGGGACGCCGTGGCCAGACCGCTCGAAGTGCTCAAGAGCCTCGGCGCCACCTGGATCATCACCTCGCCACAGCATTTCACGAAGATGCCGGGCACGCGGCCTGTACTGAGGATCCAGGATCCCGACATGGTACTGGCTTGGATGCCTCTGGACAGACTCTGGGCCCTGGCCTGGGTACCGCTGCGCGTTTTCCCGGCCGATGGACCGAACGAGGCCTTCCGAGTAATGGCTTCACCCGAATGGCGAGGCAACAGCTTAGTAGTCGAGCGACCACCCACTCCCGCACTGGCCGCCACTGGCGTGGTGGAGAGAATGTGGTACCAGGCAGGCCATTTCCGCGCGGACATGAACCTGCGCAACCCTGGATGGGTGGCTCTGGCCGTGCCATGGAATCCCGGCTGGCAAGCCTTCCTGGATGGCCACGAGGCTACGCTGTACCGAGGCAACCTGGTGATGAGCGCACTGCAGGCACCAGCCGGTCACCATACGGTGGAACTTCGCTACACGGCGCCAGGATTAGGACTGGGCATAGCTATCTCGCTCAGCGCTCTCGCCGTGTGCTTCGTCCTTCTCATAGCCGGTGCCGGGGACGTAGGCGGCAGCAAACCGCTGTGATCTGCTTTGTCGCCACGACGGCTTTTCCATGGCCACTCTCCTGGCTGCGCTGAGAAGGTCTAGGCCACCTGCACCGCGAACAATCTACCCCGGTATTTCTGCCCGCGAACTCAAGGGAAAAACGGCTCCCGCCCAGAGGCACGCCTTTTCCCAAGCAACAAGCAAGTTGAGGAGGCACGAGTATGGCTCCAGAGCAGAAAAAGCTGGGCTACGACGACACGCCAATCCTGCCGGGCACCAAATGGCACGTGCACGATGGCAACAGGCCGCAGCCACCGGTGGTCACGCCAGGCACGGCCAGCACACAGTGCAAGCCGGGCGCAGCCCCCTCGGACGCCGTGATCCTGTTCGACGGCACGAGTCTGGATGGTTGGGTGAGCAAGAAGGGGGGGCCGGCCCAATGGAAGATTGAAAACGGCTATATGGAAGTCGTTCCCGGTACCGGCAACATCCAGACCAAAGAGCACTTCGGTAGTTGCCAGCTCCACCTGGAGTGGGCTGCTCCGATGATAGTCAAGGGCGAAGGCCAGGGCCGTGGTAACAGTGGGGTCTTCCTGATGGGCCTATACGAGATCCAGGTGCTGGATTGCTATAACAATCCCACCTACCCGGATGGCACCACGGGTGCGATCTACGGGCAGTTTCCGCCACTGGTGAATGCATGCCGCAAGCCGGGCGAGTGGCAAGAGTACGACATCATCTGGGAGGCCCCGTGCTTCGATGGCGACAAGCTCGTCCGCCCAGCCTTCGTCACGGTGCTGCTCAATGGTGTGGTGCTTCACCACAAGGTCGAGTTGAGGGGAGTGACGAGCCACAGGGTCCTGACAGAGTACATTCCCCATCCCCCCGTGGGGCCACTCGAGCTGCAGGACCACGGGGACCCGGTTCGCTTCCGCAACATCTGGTACCGCCAGCTCAAGGGCTACGACGAGGGTTAGCAACTCGCCAGACACCACCCCCAAACCACGAGCGGGAGCCGCGACTACACACAGGCGGCTACAGGGTTTTGCCATTGGGGGAGACAGTGACCTAGGGCCGCAGGCAGATCGAGCTATCGGCGCTAAGGGTGCTCCACCTCCTACCTGTGGAGGTGACTCTTGGCTGTGGAGCCATGGCTGTACGCGCTTCATCTCCGAGCGGGAAAAACCCGGCTAGGGCCCACGGCCCACCGTGAAGCTTTGGCCGGGCGTCTTACAGACATCTTACCTTCGTCTTCCCCGCGTGAAGATGAGCACGCCAAGCAGCATGATGACCGAGACTATGAGCAGCACATTCGGGAAGGCGTCGCCCGGTATAGCCTCCATCGCTGTCGCGTACCATACAAGCCCGGCGGCCAGCATACACACGGCAGTCAGAGCCACCAGCCACGTGAACAGCCACTGAAAGGCAGAGGCGGCG
>JAKORR010000996.1 GCA_029777735.1 Armatimonadota bacterium
CGCAGCGTGGGCGCCACTATAAACATTATGCTGGCCGCTGCGTTGGCCGAAGGCACCACCGTCATCGAGAATGCTTCCCGCGAGCCCGAGGTCGTGTCCTGCCAGGAGTTCCTGTCGCGGTGTGGAGCCCGCATCCGCGGCATCGGCGCCGCTACCGTGGTGGTCGACGGCGTCAAGGAGCTTCATCCTACACGCTATGCTGTCATTCCCGACAGGATGGAGGCCGGTACCTACATGTTGGCCGGCGCACTTACTGGCGGCAATGTGACAGTCACCCACGTGCGCCCCGACCACATGCTCTCAGTGCTCGAGAAGCTCCGCGAAGCAGGTTATCTAGCTCACAACTATGGCGACGCCCTCCGTATCACCGGCGGCGGGCGGCCGCACTCCATCGATATCACTACGGCCCCTTATCCCGGCTTTCCGACCGACTTGCAGCCCAACTTCGGCGTCCTGGCGGCTGTGGCCGAGGGTACTAGCGTCATTGAGGAGACCATCTTCGAGTCGCGCTTCAACTACGCGGACGAACTGGCGCGAATGGGAGCCAACATCCGTGTAGTCGGCAGGGCGGCCATCGTACGAGGCGTGGAGAAGTTGCTCGGCGCGCCAGTGGAAGCCACCGATATCCGCGCGGGATCGGCCTTGGCCCTGGCGGGGCTTATCGCTGAGGGAAAAACCGAGATCGAAGGGGCTGAGTTCCTCGATCGCGGATACGAGAACGTGGTCAGCAAGCTGAGCAGTCTGGGGGCCAGAATCCAGCGCCTCGGCGAGATGGGGAATGTGCAAGCGATATGCTTTCATTAACAACAAGATTGGGCATAGACCTGGGTACAGCCACTATCGTCGTCTACGCAGCCGGTCGAGGCATTGTCCTGCGCGAGCCCTCGGTAGTGGCCGTTGAGATGCCTGGGCGCCGCCTACTGGCGGTGGGTGAGGAGGCCCGGCAGATGCTGGGCCGCACGCCGGGCAATATCGTAGCCATCCGTCCCCTTCGCAGTGGCGTAATAGCCGACTACTCTATCACCCGGGACATGCTTGCCCACCTCATCCGCCGTGCCTGCGGGCCTCAGGCTCTTCTTTTCAAGCCTCTGGTCGTCATCTGTGTGCCGTCGGGTGCCACTAACGTAGAGAAGCGCGCCGCTCTGGACGCCGCGAGGGCCGCCGGAGCGCGAGACACCATTCCCATTGAGGAGCCCATGGCTGCCGCCATCGGATCGGGCCTGCCGATAAGCCTGCCGGGCGGCAACATGGTTGTCGACATTGGCGGAGGTACCACAGACATCGCCGTGATCTCGCTGGGTGGCATAGTCGTCAGCGATTCCGTCCGTGTAGGTGGCAACGATCTAGACGAGCACATCATCCGTCACGTGCGCCGCGTCTATAACCTTGACATCGGCGAGCGCACGGCCGAGAACATCAAGATTCAGATAGGCTCAGCTTATGCGATGGAGCAAGAGATGGAGATGGCGGCGCGGGGCCGTGATGTGGTGAGTGGCCTGCCTCGGACCGTTATCGTGAGTTCTATGGAGGTCCGCGAAGCCATGGCCGACGTCGTCAACCGCGTTGTGGAGCGCGTCAAAAAGGTCCTGGCGGACACTCCACCGGAGTTGGCCGCAGACATAGTCGAGCGCGGTATCGTCCTCACCGGCGGGGGAGCCCTCTTACGCGGCATCGAAAAAGTCATCTCGCTGGAAACAGGAATCCCTGTACATATCGCCGACGACCCTGTCTCCTCCGTCGCCAAGGGCACTGGTTACGTCTTGCAGCACGCCCACAAACTCCGGGGAAGGATACACTTCAGCCCGGCCCCTACCTAGAAGTCGCGACGGGAGCGTTGGCCGTGCTTTCCCAACAGGTCGGGAACACCCAACCCACAGAGAACACCTGCCTCCAGGGCATCTCTACGGCGGTCGTGGGGCAGTGTCTGTTGGCGACCTGGCTAGGCCGGATACCCTACCGCAACGCCCACGCGACTCAGTTGTCTCTAGTAGAGAAGCGAGCCGCCGGCAGCGCGCCAGATATGCTGCTGCTATTGGAGCACCCGCCGACCATTACCTGCGGACGCGGAACCGACGCCTCCGAAGTGAGGAGGCTTCTGGCAGATGAGAGAGCCTGTACAGCCGAAATCGCAGAGTGCGAGCGAGGTGGTAA
>JAKORR010000997.1 GCA_029777735.1 Armatimonadota bacterium
CCTCGCGGCACCGCGCCGCTCACACTAGCCTTACGCAGCGCGGTGCCGCTTGTCTCACGCTATCCGTTTGCCGCCTATTCCCCTCTCGGGCGAGTAGCCATGTAGCGTTCTGCCCTACGGGCATCCCTGCGGTCCTCTTCGGTGCGCCCCTGCACCTGTCGTCGCGTCAGTTCAGCCTCGCAGTCCATCTTCAGGAAGGGCCGATTCTTCCAGCGGGCATACTCCAGGAGGCGGGCGACCTCTTCAGTGCTTGCAGTGCGCAGACCAGCCATCGGCGTGTTCCCCTTCTAGCGGGGCGACCATGCCCCGACGCTTGCCTTACGCAACGTGCCGGGGCATGTCTCACGCCGCCGCCTGCTAGTTCTTGCTGCAGAACGCCACAGGATACTTGAAGCGCGAGGGCACCTCGCCCAGGCGCATCCCCTGTGCGTCGTCCAGGGTCTTGATCGCGCACCCAGGCCCGTAGGCGACCGCTGTGCGGTCGAGGTGCTTGTTCGGGTCTGAGGTGAGTTCCTGGTTCTGGAACAGGATGAGGCCGGTCACATCCTCACGCGCTAGGATCGCGTCTATCTGTGTGTGCGTCGAGGGTGCGAAGCACCTTTTCATGGTGTCGCAGGAGTAGACATCCAGCCCCTCTACCTTCGGCCCCTCACTCTCGGGCAAGGTGTAGTGTTCTGGTGCATCGGGCGCAGGAGGCTCCCACTTGGGAGCCTTCTCGCCGTTCACCACCAGGGAGACGCGCTTCCTGTAGCGCGGCTCGTAGTTGTCGATGAGGAGGCCCTTCCCATGAACGAAGTTCTCGCTATCCCAGGGGGTGAGGGTGAACGTAGGCCCGAAGGGATGATACTTCGCGATCATCTCCTGCTGATCCTCTGGCAGGTCCTCGACGCGCTGGCCATCCTTCAGGCCATCCCACCACCCACTTACGTACCAGTCGTGGTCGTCACCGGGCACCCTGTAGACCCAGTTCTTGTGGAAATGGTAGGAGCGCTTCCCCAGAAGGGCGATCCGGTCACTCGTGCGACCATCACG
>JAKORR010000998.1 GCA_029777735.1 Armatimonadota bacterium
ATCCTCGCGGCGCCGGGGGCGCTGCCTTCAGTAGGCTTGCTTGGGGCAAAACTCGAACCTTTTGCCTCTTGCGTGATACTTGGTAGAATTCAATCTCGGCGCTTAATAGGCTTCCAGCGGATTGGCTAAAAGTCAGGCGAATACCGACACGGGGTTCAGACATGGTTCTGACCCATCTACAGCGAGGTTTCCTCATCGGGCTACTAGCCATTATCATTGGCATTAGCCTTGTGGCTCTGTCGAGCCGCGCGTTGTCCCCGGCGATGCCAGACCAGGTAGCGTATCGCCCCGCCCCCGACCAGCCCCGTTATATTCTTGTCCAACTGTCGGGAGCTGTTAGGCGCCCAG
This sequence comes from Armatimonadota bacterium, assembly GCA_029777735.1. Taxonomy (GTDB): domain Bacteria; phylum Armatimonadota; class Zipacnadia; order Zipacnadales; family FEN-943; genus JAKORR01. Next base: position 349 of record JAKORR010000998.1, read on the forward strand.
GCCTGTACTGGGTCGTAGAAGGCGCTCGGACTGCGGAGGCCCTGACGCTTGCCGGTGGGACAACGGCTGATGCCGACACCTCGGCCGTGAACTTGGCGGCCCTGCTCCATGATGGCGACCATGTCTACGTACCGACGCGCCCTGCACCGCCACTCTATACTCCGCCAGCAGGTGTGAATCGCGACGTGGTGGGAACCGCCACGGCCCGACGCGATGGGTCCAACAGCAACTCGCGCCCTCCGGACCGGACACCGCTCCAGGCGGGGCCGCGGCTGAATATCAACCTGGCCACCGCCGAGCAACTGGAGGCTCTCCCAGGCGTGGGGCCCGTGCTGGCCCGGCGAATCGTGGATCACCGACAAAGGTTTGGTGTCTTCGCCGAGCCCGGCGACCTCCAGAGAGTCAAAGGCATCGGCGAGAAGAAGGCCGCCGCCCTGGCGCCGTACATCAGCTTTTGACCAAGTGTGTGTCTTCCTGCCCTGCCGGCATTGCAGAGAACACTCCTGGTCCTAGCCCGACTTCGACAGTTAGTGAGCGTGAGGGCTTGGGAATCAAGGATGTGGGGGGTCATTTTGCCACTACACGGCCTTGTTCCCGCTGCCAGGCCCTGGGGCGCCTGGCGTGGGGTGGGTGGTGGGTCTGCGTTGCAGGTCTGCGTCCTCGAAGCCTGTTAGCGCTCGGCACCCGCGTCCACAGTGCGTGGCAGGTGCGCGATGCCTACCGCCTGCAGCACCGCCCTGCCCTGTGCTGTGGGCCTGGAGATCAGCCGCAGCTCCTCCTCCCCAGCCCTCAACCTCACTACCTCGATTC
>JAKORR010000999.1 GCA_029777735.1 Armatimonadota bacterium
CTCTCAAGGATTTGCTCGAAGAGATTGGGGCGCCTGTGTTGGGCTCGGGCACGTCGCGCGACCTCCCCAGGTTGATGTCGGAGCGCGATCCAGCCTTGGTGGTAGTGGACGCCAGCAGCTCGATGACGGAGCTGCACGTGAGCGAGGCGACTCTGGCCGCGACCCCCGGGGGGAGACGCCCACTGCTCTTTGCGGTGGTGACCGGGCGGGCCCTAGAGGCTTTTGGATACCATAGGGTGCTTGATGACTTTGTGGTCTGGCCCTGCCGCGGCGCCGAACTTGAGCTCCGCATCGCACTTGCTCGGTGGCGGCGCATAGGCCTGACGGGCGAAGGTGTGCTGCACAGCGGCGAGCTTTCCCTCGATGTGCGGCGACACCGCGTGGTTGTCCAGGGACGCGAAGTAGTACTCACGCTCAGGGAGTATGAGTTGCTGCGTGCGCTCGTGGAGGCTCGAGGCGAGGTCCTGACCAGAGACAGGCTTCTGGCAAGCGTATGGGGCGAAGGCTACCTTGGTGGCGCCCGGACCGTGGACATCCACATGCGGCGGTTACGTTCCAAGATCCCGGAGATCGAGGGCCGGCTGATTACGGTGCGCGGAGTAGGCTACAGACTGGCAACCCACGACGAGGCCTGAGTGAGCAGGAGCTTCGGAGGCCTCAGTTCGGTGCGTCGACCGGGCTAAACTTTTCCTCGGATGCTGCTCCCCCGAAACAATAACGAAACCTTTGCTGGTTATACTGCTTTGCTGAGGATGGCGTGAGCGAAGTCACTGCGAGAGACAGTGGCCGGCCAGAGAACACAGCGGCGTCGAGGACTGCTATCTGCTTCAGACGCACGGAGAACCAGGAGGAGGCACCCGCTGCGAAGGTTCTTAGAGCCGGTAGGTACCCGCACCGCACTAACAACACCACAGATCCCTTGGGCCGCCCGAGGAGGCGACTAGAATGAGTGTTAGCCCGCAAGACAAAGAGTTTGTCATCGACCAAGCCAAGCAACTAGGCGTCAAGTTCGTGAGGTTGTGGTTCACCGACATCCTGGGGTTCCTCAAGAGTTTTGCCATAACCACAGATGAACTGCTCCGTGCGCTGGAGGAGGGGATGGGGTTCGACGGGAGCTCAATCGAGGGCTATGCCCGCATAGACGAAAGCGACATGATCGCGATGCCCGACCCGTCGACCTTTGCCATCCTTCCCTGGCGCCCACGAGAGGAGGCAGCAGTGGCCAGGATTTTCTGCGACGTGATGACGCCCGATGGTAACCCTTACGTGAATGATCCACGCTATGTGCTAAAGCAAAACCTGCAGAGGGCGGCCGAATTGGGCTATACCTTCTACGTGGGACCAGAGCTGGAGTACTTCTACTTCCGCAGTTCCGAGGCACCTGAAGTGCTCGATCTCGGTGGCTACTTCGACCTCATGCCGCACGACGAGGCCGTGGACTTGCGCCGCGATACGGTGCTGATGCTCGAGGAGATGGGTATCCACGCGGAGTACAGCCACCACGAAGTCGCCCCCAGCCAACACGAGATCGACCTGAACTACGCCGATGCGCTGACGATGGCCGATTGGGCGATGACGTACCGCCTTGTTGTCAAGGAGGTCGCCCTGAAGCACGGCGTATACGCAACCTTCATGCCCAAACCTATCTTCGGCGAGAATGGTAGCGGTATGCACTGCCACATGTCCCTCTTTTCCGGCGACCGCAACGCTTTTTTCGACCCCAGCCAACAGTTCAACCTTTCAGACCTGGCTTTGGGCTTCATCGCAGGTGTGCTGACCCACGCCCAGGAGATCACGCTGGTGACCAACCAGTGGGTCAATTCTTACAAGCGTCTGGTGCCGGGGTACGAGGCTCCCGTGTACCTGAGCTGGGCACGCCGCAACCGATCTGACTTGATCCGCGTGCCGGAGTATCAGCCCGGTAGGGAACACGCCACACGCATCGAGTACCGGGCACCCGACCCGGCCTGTAACCCGTATCTTGCCTTCGCTGTCCTACTGGCGGCGGGCCTCGAGGGTATAGAGCAAGGATATGAATGCCCACCGCCGGTAGAGCAGAACGTGTACGAGATGACACCGGAGGAACGAGCGGAGCGTGGCATCGAGATGCTGCCGGGCAGTCTAAGCGAGGCCATCGAGTGCGCTGCGAACAGCGATCTGCTGCGCCGCGCCCTAGGCAATGGGGTCTTCGAAAGTTTCATCGAGAACAAGCGCATCGAGTGGGAGCGCTATCGCGCCCAGGTCCACGACTGGGAGATACGGTCTTACCTACCTCTGCTCTAGCTTTATCGTCTGACACTGGTGAGAAGCCAGGCCGGTTTCGCCGGCCCGGCTTCCCTTTGGGAGGATCGTGCGTAGGGCAAAAGAGGCTTTGCTCGCGGGTTTTACTAGTCCTTACCACCTTCACCGCAGGTGAGCTATCTATTCTGGCGTGCCTATGAGCCTCTGGGCCATTATGCGTATCTACTGGTGGGCTGAAGCGAAACTCGTGAGGAGTTCCTGTGGGGAACACTGTGATTCTGCTGGATTCCGCTGGGACAGTCGTGGGCTTAGCAGTCGCCGAGCAGCCCTGGTGCCGCTATATCTCTGTGTTAGTCTGTGTCTGTCCCTGGGTAGCCTGTTGGGTTTCTCTGCAAAGCAGGCTCTTGGTGCACCTGTGTCGCGACGGTGCTTACTTGTCTTCACTGCATGGCTTGTAGCGTCTGTCCAGTGGACCAGCCGGTGCACTATCGTGCGAATTCACCGACGCAGAGGGTCTTATGTGCGCCGAGTGAGGCAGCACGGAGGGCAAGGGATACCACTTTCACACGTCGAAGAAGCTGCGCAGGCTGCCCCCACTTACCTCCGAGACCACGGGGAGAAGCACGAGAGGGGGAGCCTTGACGCGGGGAGAGTGGTGCTGGCCTGCTCCCTTCTGCTATCACAGCACCACCGAAGGATAAACTGCTTCGATGGTCGAACCATAACAGAAACCCCTTGATTACCTGATTCGACCCTGTTAGGAAAGAGAGGCGTGATCCGTCATGCAGTTCGGTTTTGGGAAGGTAGACATTACACCGCGTGTAGGCGTTGAGTTGTACGGCTATGGCCCCTACCTGTGCCGTCATTCGGTGGCGGTGCGGGAGCAGCTCTATGCGCGAGCTCTCGCGGCCTCGGATGGTGAGAGCACCTTCGTCCTTGTAAGCTGTGACCTGTGCACGGTTCAGATGCACACGACGGAAGAAGTGAGGGCACGGGTGCAGGAGGCGACGGGATTGCCACCGGACAACCTCTGCGTCCATTGCATCCACACCCACTCCGGGCCGGCGACCAAGCTGGGTAGCGGCTGGGGCGTGGGTGATGTGCCCTACATCGAGACACTACCCGTGCGTCTGGCCACGGCGTGCGTACAAGCTCTGGAGGACCTCAAGCCCGGTCGGCTGAGCCACGCTGTGGTCCCGTGCGAGGGCCTTGGGTACAACCGCGAGGACGACGTGCGGCCTGAGCTGGCGGATGCGCTGCGTGAGGACTGGCGGCCCACGAAGCCCGAGATCACCGACACCGAGGCTCACGTGCTGCGCTTCGACGGCGAGGACGGGTTGAGAGGCTTTGCTTCGTACTTCTCCTGCCACCCGGTGGTAGGGCCCCAGACGAGTCGGTATATCCACAGCGACTATGCGGGCGTGGCCACCAACTGGCTTGAGCGCGAGCATCCGGGTAGTGTGGGGCTGTTCCTGCAAGGATGCGAAGGCAACATCAACTCGTGCGTGGTGCATCACAGCGAGCAAGAGTCGCTGTTGGCGCTGGACGTCGTCGCGGCCCGGTACGCGCGGCAGGTACGACCCGGGCTTGCCGAGGCCAAGCCGGTTGGCGACACGACGGTGGCTGCGCTACGGCGGCGCTGCCATATCAGCTGCGCCTCGGTGCCAGAGGAGGAACTGCGCGCGATGTTGGCTGAACGCGAAGCCATCATCAAGGACCCGAGTGCCAGCGATGCCGACTACAACGTCCGTATGGCGACGGTCTACGCGAGGGCCCTGCGGCTCGAACTGCAGCGCCGTGCGACGGGGCAATCTGCGGACGAGACCGTGGAGATTCAGGGCTTTCGTCTGGGCGATCTGGTTCTGGTGGCCGCGCCCTTCGAGATAATGCATCGCTACAAGCGGCGCATTCAGGCAGCCTTCTCAACGCCAGTGCTAGTGCTTAGCCTGGCCAATCACAGCCTGGGGTACGCCCCGGAACGCGAATCCTTCGAGAAGGAAGACAACTACGCAGCCAAAATAGTGCCCTACCTGCTAGGCGAACCACCCTTTGCGCCGACGATCGAGAACGAGCTGGTCGAGGCACTGACTCACTTGGCGAGTGACCTCGGGGCTGTGCAAGCCTGATGCGGGCCGATGGCCGTGCCCGGCGCGAGGCACACAGAGCAAGGACGCGGGGAATGGACGGCCAACCCTCAGGAGGCAAAGTGATCAATCTGTGGAGTCGGCCGCACGAGGCACTGGGCAAGTGGGCCGCGGAAGGTGCCCACAGGTTGCGGCAGTTCTGCTATCCGCGCTGTGTTTCCTCAACCGAGGGCGCATGCCGGAAGTCCGACGCCTGGCGGGCCCCACTGCCAAGGAGAGGGCCGCCGTGTCAACCGCGCGGTACTCGTGCTTCGGTGAAGGCCTCGCTGAGGACCTCGTAGCACCATTGGGCAGCGTCCCAGGTGTTGTAGTCCTCTTGGCCCCACACCATGCGGCTGACTTCGAGCGTGATGAAGTCGTTCCAGCCCGCGGCGTACATGGCTTGCACATAGGCCGTGACGTCAAGCTGCCCCTTACCCACCAACACCAACGCGAAGGAGCCGTCCTCGTTTTTGATGGCGTCGGTGACGTGGGTATGGCCTGTGAAGGGGACCAGCGTATTCACTGCGTACTCGATGGAGTCACCAGCCAAAAACATGTGCACGATGTCAAAGTGCATGCGGATGCGCGGGTGATTCACTCTGCCAAACAGCCAAGCTGCGCGATCGGTACAGTCAACGGCGGCGCCGAAGTGGGCTTCTCCCGCCACGACGATCTCCTCTTTCTCCGCCAACGCTGCGTAGTCGTGGAGCAGGCGCACAATGTCATCGCGGATGGTGTCCCAGTCACCCTTGCGCCCTCCGATGCCCAACGCAATGACTGGCGGCTCAGCCATACCCAGATCGCGCCCCAACTGTGCTAGCGCCCTGATCTGATCCAGGTTTCTCTGGTGCTGCGCCGCGTCAGGCGTGTAGATGCTGCCCAGCCAGAACAGCGCCGGCACACCCAGGCCGTTGTCTTCCAACAGCCCGCTGAGGGTTTGGCGCCGCGCGGCGTCCAGGGCCTCCACCTGGGCGCCCACATGCTCCGGACCAATGCATATCTCAACGCCCTCATAGCCCACCCTCGCGAGACCCGGAATAGCCTCTTCCAGAGGGACCGTAGGCATAGCATAGGTTCCGTAGGCGATCTTCATGGTTTGCTCCCTTCCTCTCCCCTAGGAATCCGTCCACTGACTGTTGGAAGCAGCGGTTCTACAGACCAGTGCCGGGACCTTGCAGCCCTCGGGCACCGCGTGGCCCCGAAGGAGGCAGGGTTCATTGTGTCCCTAGGCTGCGGCATGCTCGGCACGTTCAAGGATACAAGCTCAGATACGGCGCTACTGTACAAGCAGTTCGCGCCCGAGCGGATGCGGGCCTACGAACAGGAGATGACGGAAGCAGCATGCGAAAACAATGTCGCGCCGGGCTAGGCGCACCTGTTGCAGCAGGCCTTCCTTGGCGGGCCTTGCAAGGAGTTGATGGCCGCTGCAAACCGTTTCAACAAGCGGCACGTCGACTTCGGCTAGCAGTCCACCAAGGAGCCCAGCAACATGGCCGTCATATGCATCGCCGACACACTGATCTCACCGAGTGGGCACCGCTGAGCTGCGTGTCTGTCAACGGCCACGCGAGAGATACAGATAAATACCCAGCCCACAGGGCTGCTCCTTACCCTCCAGGAGGCGGGGAAAGCTGCAGCAGAGATCAGGCTTAGCGACAAGGCTAAGGCTCAATCTCACCTGTACTTCGCCCCGTGAGGCGTGGAAGGCACTGCAGTTCGCGCCGAAGCTGGAACGCTCACAACACGAATAAGCTCCTCCCAGACGTCTTCGGCAGCGTTTCTGCGTTCCCAGGCCCAGCTCAGGGCATGTCTGTGACGCGGCCTCAGTAGGGCATACCATTATAATAGGTCATTCCAGTGGGCGAACATTTCTGTCCACTTCACCCACTTCACGTGTCCATCGACAAAGGCCAAGTTGTTGCCTCCGTTGTGTCCCGCGTTGGCGTCGTTGCGCAGTGCCAGGTTTCCACCACAATCCGACAAGCCACACGTCCCGCACGCCCGCGGCCAACACATGCGATAGTCACCCAGCACAAAATGGCAGGCCTCACCGAGAAGCATATGGTTTGCCGCGTACTGGGACTCCGCGAGCTTGCGCGACGTCCGGTGCCAGTAATTGCTCAATGCGTAGTCCGGGTAGCCTGGGTAGAGCTGCCCATGGTACGTGAGGTCGGACGTGTGGGGGTTGCTGGGACAGTCGAGGAGTTGCCAGTTCTTGACATAGGCCTGGATCGTGATGGGCCAGGTGTAAAGCCAAGGGTCGGCTCCATAGGAATAGTAAGGGAGGCGCTCGTCGTAGTCCTGTGCGTACATCAGCATACCCAAAGCAAGCTGCTTGACGTTCGAGCTACAGGACGCCTGCCTGGCCTTCTCGCGGGCCCTGGCGAAGACTGGGAACAGGATCGCCGCAAGATCGCGATGATCGCGATCACGACCAACAACTCAATGAGGGTGAATCCCGTCCTACGCGACATGCCCATCTCCCCCTTTGGTTATAAGTTTGGAATCGCTGCTGAGGGCTGCCTAAGCACTCACCACCTAAATGGATAACAGCGGGACTGCCCTGCAGCGCGAAACCACTGGTTCCCTGTCATAATTTATTCGTCACCGTAGCTCCGTCACCTGCCGCTAACTAGATCACCAAAGTCCGCCAGCAAACCGTACTTGTTCTGCCATGTTGTGTACATGATGCCCCTCGCTCGCGGTGTCTGCGACAAGGCCTCAAGCCAGCCTCGTGGATTGTCCAGTGTGTGGCCGTCGTAGTAAGCCGCGGCAAGGGTCTCGAAGCCCAGGTCTGAGAAGAACTTCAAGCTCTCGTTGCGCTTGGCGTAGTACCAGCAGGCGATCACCAAGTTCTTCGGCACGTGGAGCCACGAGCCGGTGAAGTCGCCTTCTACAAGGTAGTAGTTGTCGTGAGCATTGTGGTTGGGATCAAGCATGTCGGACCAGATGTAGATCTTGGCGTCAGGGTTAACCTCGTGGATTAGAGAACACTCGCGCGTGATGCAGTCGCCGAGTATCTCGGCCATGCTCATGTTGCGGGCCTTGCAGGCAGCACAGCTTCCGCCCTCGCGTATCTCGTCCATGCTGAGGAAATACTTCTGCGGTCGCAGCCGCTCATGGATGAGCCGCACTTCCCTGCGCCAGATCTCATACAGCTCGGGCTCCGACATGCACACGGACACTTGCGACTCGTTGATGGCCTGCCCATGGTAGTAGCTGACCCGCAGCCGATCGCCGTCCTTGATGCGACTGCCGGGCAGGATCGTCAGCGGCGGGTCCTCATGGTTCCCGCGGAAGTCACGCAGTTTGGGGTCTACCACCTCGGCGAAGTCCTTGCCC
>JAKORR010001000.1 GCA_029777735.1 Armatimonadota bacterium
CCGGGGCAGAGAATCTTAGCCCCTTTCCGCGGGAAACATGCCACCGGCGCACACCCGTTCCTGCGCGGCAGCGATGGCCGCCGGCAGCCCTGGCCATCTGGTCAAGTCTATCCTGCGGGCACTGCACACTCCCCGGATTTGTTCCGCCATTGTGTCCGACAGACAGGCCGTGTTCGGCACCGGCAACACATCGCAGTCTCACAGCGTACCTGCCTCGACCTGACTATCAAACACGAACAAACACGAAAAGGAAGGGACATATACTCTCGGTCAGCAGTGACCACACCCCCGGATCATCTCCATGTACGCCCAAGACGCCCACTCCCAACAGGAGACAGATAGCCCTGTTGCGCAAACGACGCGCAAGATGTTGTCAGACCCGGTAGCCCGTGCCATCTTGGGCAAGCCGCTGAGCGCGTGTTCGTGCGTGATGCGGCTTAGCACAGGGGCACGGGCCGCGAGCGGTCCGTCACAACCCAATCTCGCCCCCCAGGTCCCCCTCGCCAGTCGAGATCATCCACGAGAGCGCCTTCTCAGCCGCGAAGGACTCCCGTACGAAGCCTCGATTCTGCACCTGGCGCAGCTCCCACTCCACGCGATCGTGGTACACTCGGAACAGACGGTATGCGTTGGGCCATTCGCAATACGCGGGATTGACGATGTGGGTAATGCCTTGGTCGAGGTTCACCTCGTTCCAGTGGGTATGTCCGCAAAGAACCGCGACGACATTGGGCGCGGCCGCTAGCGCCTCTCGCACCTCGGAGGGACCCAGTACCGGCAACTTATACCCACATGACGAGAGGCCACCACGGCTGTAGAGAGGGTAGTGCCAGACGAAGACAGTAGGGGTGTTCTTGTCGGCGGCGAGGGTGCGGCGGAGCCACTCGACCTGCTCGGGCCGAGCACCGATGCCTCCCCCAGACGTCTCAGGGGCGTAGTAGTCGGCGAAGACGCCCTCGCGGTTCTTCCAGTATGAGCCGTCGAGGATGATGAAACGCAGGGGCGGTTGATCAAGGACGTAGTCGGTGGCGCCGCTGGGGAACATGTCCGCGCACAACTCGAGTGCGTCGGATCGGGACGAGGCGTGGTAGGCGTCGTGGTTGCCGATGCAGCCGTAGACGGGCAGGCCAGACGCACGGCAGATCTGGCCGAGGGCCTCGAACTGCGGGCGAGTCCCTCCGTCCGTCATGTCCCCTGCGATGAGGGCGAACCGAACACCCTCGGCGCGCAGGGAGGCGAGAGTGACAGCAAGCTCGACCTCGGCGGCCCCCCCGAGCTTGTAGTTCATCCAGAGTGAGCGACCCGGAGCGAGGTGGGTGTCGGCCAGGAGGGCGAACTCGTATAGCGGCTCCTGTACAGGGCGGTCGAGAGCGCGCAGATGCAGTTCTTCAAAGCGCCCGCCGGGCCGAAAGTGGGGGGCAGCCACGAAGATGTAATGGCGGCCCGCCCGCATCAGCCAGGTCGAGAGGTCCGTCCTGTCCGCCGGTCGTGTCCCTGTGCAGTCCGGGGCCGGTCCGGTGAGGGCGTTGCCTACTCCCTCCCAGCCCTCCGCATACCGGACCATTGGCGTGGCAATCACCGTGTCGTCGCACAACACGCAAGCACGAAGCCCCGGGCGCAAGTCGCTGTCCGGCACCATGCGCAACGTGCCCGTGACGTACATCGCATGCGGGGCGTCCACAGCGAACATGAGTATTCCGTCGGGCGGAAGGGAGACGGTCGCCTCCTGGGGCTGCTCGACGTCGGTTGATGTGAAGCCGGTGGCGAAGACACCGTGGGCCGCGGTGAGGGTGACGTTCGCGCCAGGGGCGAGCATGATGGCAGCACGATCGGCCTCGCTTCGCAGGGCCCGGGAAAGGGCGGGGTAGGTGTCGATAGGCGGCTGGGGCAGCTTCGTCTTGCGAAGGATGACATCATCGAACCAGCTCTCGCCCGTGCTGACCAGCGCAAGCATAACGTCACAATCGGTCTCGCGCCACTCCTCGCCACGCAGTGTGCCGGTCAGCCGCACCCACTCGCCCGCCTTGCCGCCTGGCCACCTGCTCACAGTCGCCGTCGCCTTTGTGTGGCGCTCTTTGCCGTCGCTTGCCGAGATGTACAGGCGCGCCGCGCCGTCCTTCCCGGCATATACCCACGCAGAAAACTCGTAGTCCGACTCGAGGTCAACGACCTTGTCGAGACGGAAGTAGGCGCCGCCCGAACCGTTCTCTGGCGCTACCCGCAGGGAGCGCACGCCGGTATGGGCGTGTGCGGTGTCGGCGAAGTAGCGAGCGCGGTACGTGTGTAGGTCGGGGATCTTACCTTCGAAGCCCTCGTACAGGACGACGTCCGATGACTCCAGGTTAGACAGCTCCGCGGGGGCGTCATTGCCACGGGCAACAGCGCCAAGCAGACCCAAGGATACGGCCAAGCCTAGGAGCACGGCGAAACTCTTGCCAAAGGTTCGTCTGTCCATGAGTGAGGCCTCCCAATGCCCAGACTGAGCGTCCCCCCAACACGTGTGCCCGACAGCCAACCTGGCGGGAATGCCCATAGGCATAAGTGCCGAATCGGAGGGAGTGTGCACCATCACTGAAATGGCTGACCCCAGACCGCGTTACCCACAGCAACGTTGCCTATGTAAGAAGTCCCCGCCAGCCACTTCACATGCCCATCACAGTACGTCATGTTGACCCCGTCATTATGCCACGGATAGGTAGTCCTGTATCCGCTCCCGTAGCCGGTGGGCTGGGCGATGAACTCAGACACGGTCAGAGTGCATCCCCCTGCGCTGTCTACCAAAATCCCGATCTCTGCAGGCCTTTTCACCATGCCCAGGAGGGTCGTCGCCGCTCCCCCTAAAGCGGTAATCCGGGGGCCAACGTGCTGGTTGTAGGCACGAGCGACTGTCCACTCTGCGCCCGGACCGAAATTCTTCGCCAAGGGAGAACTGGGGCAGAAGAATACCTGATCATTCTTCACATAAGGGTACAACAGCTGCGGCCAGTAGACGTTGGTAGTGTACCATGTATACGGAGGTATCGTGACACCGATATTCAGTGACCCGGGCACTGGACGGTCGTCATAGTCCCCAGCGTACATCATGAATGCAAGTCCTATCTGCTTCATATCCGATAGACAAGCTGTTTGCCGCGCCTTCTCTCGCGCCCTGGCGAACACGGGGAAAAGAATGGCCGCCAGGATCGCAATGATTGCGATCACCACTAACAGCTCAATGAGGGTAAAGCCGCGCCGCATGGCACTCCGCCTCCTTATTCTCAGTCTCCCCTGAAGCTCCTTGCCGGGATATCTGTCTGTCGCCCTCCTGCGTCAGAGTGACGTGCTCCTTGGACGTAACTACTCACCTTGGTGAGATGACTCAGAGATGGGGTGTACCCCCCCGCAAAAATGTCAAGAGAGAGCGGCAAAACTTTCTGCGCCCGAGTCTGTCTCTAAGCCCACACTTGCAGCCATCATCTCAGCAGGAGTCGGAGCCAAGCGCCGTATGACTCGCAAGCAGTTTGAGGCCCGAATCGCCGAGTTGGAGGCACAGATTGAACGCTCACCGGGCCGCCCAAAGACTACACGAACTCTTTCCTTCCTCCCTCGAAGAGCCGAAAGCCCAACCGCGCTGGACTGCGGCAAAGCAAGCGTCGCTCGAAGCAAGAGCATCAGGGCCGCGGCCGGCGTGACTCCCCTTTCCTGTATCTACCACAGGAGATTCCCCGCCTTTATCCCCCTCAAACCCTATCCTGTGGGAACCGAACACCCCCCTTGCACGAGTCTCCTGGTGCCAGGTTTGGGGCGAGTGGCGTACAATGAACCGCGCAGGTGTCCGGTAGGGACCCGAGGGATAAGGAGGCTACCTGATGCGACGCGTCCTGGCTGTAATGGCGGTCATTCTGTTCCTGAGCAGCGCGTTGGCGCTGGCGCGGGACGACGAAGCCCTAAGATCCGGTGTTGACCTAGTCTACCTCACCAATTACCTGGACCGCATGGACCTCAAGTATGAGGCCAACGAGGAACGAAGCGCAGCCAATCTTGTCATGGTCGGTGACCATGGCAAGTACGACACCTACGTGATAGCGGATCCCTCCACGGCGCTAGCCTTCATCGTGATTGGCGACTACCTCACGGTGCCGGCCGAGCACCGCAACTGCGACAAGGTCCTGCGCGAGTTGATGAAGCTCAACTGGGACCTAAACGTGGGCAAGTTCGAGTGGGACCCCAGCGACGGCGAAGTACGCTTTACCTTTACTTTCAGCACGGAGAACGGCGTGGGATTCGAGGCCTTCGAGGCTGTCTTCGGTACGCTGATTCACACGGCCGACGAGAAAATCGAGGCCCTGCAGAAGATCCTGGTGCAGGACTAAGCCTGCGGCCGAAGCGTGGCTCTTACCACGGCGGTAACAGCTTCTGTGGGTCGAAGGCGCGCTTAAGGCGCTCGATGATATCTCGGGTGGCGGTAGGTGGCCCCTGGTAGAGGTCTTCAGCGGAGGCGGGTAGGCGGCAGAGTCTGTCCGCTTCACCTGCTTCCTTGGCCAGAACCACGGCCCGCACAAGGCCAACCAGGGGCCATAGCTCCAGCACCGCCTCAGGATGCTTCAGCGAGAACCGAAGCACGTCAGAGAGAGTTCCTGCCCAAAGCGCACTGGTGTCGCGCTCTCTGAAGACAGGTGTAGAGGCGGCCTCTGCCAGCGGGTCGCAGGTGTGCACGATCTCAGCATGAAAAGCGGAGGCGAGGTCGCTGACGATCTCGGCCGAGCGCCTGACCTCTTTCTCCCAGCCGTCCACGCGAATTCCCACTGTCCAGCTCGCGGGGGAGCTGGCCGCCCATGGGCCACGCCCTGGTGGCCAGGCGACTACCTGCGAGAGCATAGCCGGGCAGCGTGACAATTCTCGAACCAGGCCCGCCAAACCCTCCTTGCCCCGCGGGGAAATAACCAGCTCGTGCTCGGCTTCCGGGAGGGGATGAGTTCTCAGTGTAGCGGCCAAGAGTACACCCAGCGAGCAGAAGCTTCCCACGAACAATCGTTCTAGGGCATAGCCGCTAGCATTTTTCACGCAGGAGCTGCCGGCGCGCAGCAAATGCCCGCGAGAGACGACG
>JAKORR010001001.1 GCA_029777735.1 Armatimonadota bacterium
CCTGCATGAAGCCGGAGTTGCTAGTAACCGCCGGTCAGCATACGGCGGTGAATATGTTCCCGGGGCTTGTACACACCGCCCGTCACGTCATGAAAGCTGGCAACACCCGAAGCCGGTGGGCCAACCGCAAGGAGGCAGCCGTCGAAGGTGGGGTCGGTAATTGGGACGAAGTCGTAACAAGGTAGCCGTACCGGAAGGTGCGGCTGGATCACCTCCTTTCTAGGGAGATCCGAGTCAGGGCCATACGGTGAGGCCCTGGCGTTGATGGCTCCCAGGTTAATCGCGCGATCGCTCGCATTCCCAGCCGAGAGGGATGCGCCGGCGCAAGCCGGAGATCGGCCGCGTCTCGGTGAGACACCGTAACCGGGCATGTTCGTCTGCCTGTTCCTGCCACTCTTCACGGGTTAACGGTGCAGTGGCCCTGCGGCCGCGTCTCGGGGCGCATAGCTCAGCTGGTTAGAGCGCGGCCCTGATAAGGCCGAGGTCCCTGGTTCGAGTCCAGGTGCGCCCACCACTCCGAGTCCACCGGCTCCGCGGGGACGTAGCTCAGTTGGCAGAGCATCTCCTTTGCAAGGAGAGGGTCAGGAGTTCGAGTCTCCTCGTCTCCACCACCGCCTGCCGATCTGGCCCCCGGAGGCCGCCCCCTCAGTTGAATACCGTCCTCGTGCGCCAGGCGTGCGCACGCCCATCGCCCCCTGATCAGTGAGCCCGGGACGCCCGAGCCCACCGACCAGCGGACATGCTGGGGCCGGTCCAGCCGGCACTGCCGCCTCGGCGGCGCACCTTTACAACTGGATAGATGACGGCAGTAAAGAGCGATCGTCCGATCGAGTGAGATCGGGCGTGATCAGTATTCGCCGTGATAATTGGAGAACCCGATCGACCCCACTCCGACTCTGGCCGCCTGGTCAGATACTGGGTGGAGGTCAAGCTACACAGGGCACGAGGTGGATGCCTTGGCGCCAAGAGCCGATGAAGGACGTGGCAGGCTGCGTTAAGCCCCGGGGAGTCGCGAGCAGACGTTGATCCGAGGATGTCCGAATGGGGAAACCCGGCTGGGGTCATGCCCAGTCACCCCTGGTTGAATATATAGGCCAGGAGGAGGTAAGCCAGCGAACTGAAACATCTCAGTAGCTGGAGGAAAAGAGATCATTCCCTGAGTAGTGGCGAGCGAAACGGGAATAGCCCAAACCGTTCCAGCGTGATAGACGGCAGTCGTTTCTGGAATGGGGTTGTAGGAGTCGAACATTGGAGCCCTGCCGGGCTCCTGCAGAGTTACAAAGCCGGTTGCTAGCAGAACACACCTGGAAGGGTGGGCCAAAGAGGGTGACAGCCCCGTAGGCGAAAGCAAGCCGGCCTCTGGATCGACCACCTGAGTACCACGTGGAAGGTCTCTCATGTGGGAAACTAGGCAGACCACTGTCTAAGGCTAAATACTCTTGGCGACCGATAGCGAACAAGTACCGTGAGGGAAAGGTGAAA
>JAKORR010001002.1 GCA_029777735.1 Armatimonadota bacterium
TACGCGATCATCGACGCCTACGCCCAGAACAACGGCCACCTGTCGGTGACGGACGCCCGCTACATCAACGCGGTGAAGCTCTTCCTCAACGGCATCAGCCCGCTGGAGTACATGGCCCACCGGGGCTTTGCCCACGCCGGCCGGCAGTTCCCGGGCGTCGGCCCGCGGGTGGCCTGCCTGATGCAGTCCCTGGACGAGATCCGCCACGCCCAGACCCAGATCCACTCCCTCTCGAACTACAACAAGTACTACAACGGCTTCCACGAGTATCGCCACATGCTGGAGCGCGTCTGGTACCTGTCGGTGCCGCGCTCCTTCTTTGACGACGCCTACACCGCCGGCCCCTTTGAATTCATGGTGGCCATCGGCTTCAGCTTTGAGTACGTGCTGACCAACCTGCTGTTCGTGCCCTTTGTGTCGGGCGCGGCCTACAACGGCGACATGGGCACGATGACCTTCGGCTTCTCGGCCCAGTCCGACGAGGCCCGTCACATGACCCTGGGCCTGGAAGTCATCAAGTTCATTCTCGAGCAGGACCCGGACAACCTGCCCATCGTGCAGCAGTGGATCGACAAGTGGACCTGGCGTGGCTACCGCGTGCTGACCCTGGTCGGCATGATGATGGACTACATGCTGCCCAAGCGCATCATGAGCTGGAAGGAGGCCTGGGAGGTCTACTTCGAGGAGAACGGCGGCGCCCTGTTCAAGGATCTGGCCCGCTACGGCATCCGCCCGCCCAAGTGGCTCGACCAGATCGAGAAGGACAAGGACCACATCTCCCACCAGGCCTGGGCGGTCTTCTACAACTACGCCGCCGCGTGCAACTTCCACACCTGGATTCCCACCGACGACGAGATGGACTGGCTGTCCCAGAAGTATCCCAACAGCTTTGACAAGTACTACCGGCCGCGCCTGGAGTTCTGGCGTGAGGAGGCCAAGAAGGGCAACCGCTTCTACAACAAGACGCTGCCCATGCTGTGCCAGACCTGCCAGATCCCGA
>JAKORR010001003.1 GCA_029777735.1 Armatimonadota bacterium
AGATAGCCGACACATTAGCGTGATTCGCTACCAGTACCATATTGGCCACGTCGGCGAAGGTCATGACGCGGAAGTCGAAGAGGCCTTGGGGGCCGCTGGCCGCCAGACGACCGCGCACCAAGTCGGCCACGCGCTGGGTCGGCACGAGATACAGCGCGGCATCGTGCCCGTACTCTTCGACACAGACCTGGTACTTCTCCAGTGCGTACTTGCTCTTACCACACACTGGAGGACCCGTCACGATACAGATGCGCACAGGCTCAGACAAACCTTCCACACCTCGTCTGGGAAGTTAGGCCAAGGGCACTCGGCTGGCCCGCAGCTCGTGTGAACCATCGGGTCTCGTGTACTCGTAGTAATACCACAAAGCGTTCTGTGCCTCGATGACCTCGACGTAGCGGATTGTGCGAGTGGCGTGAGGCGAGAGCACATAGGGACCGTCGATGGTCAGGCGCCGCCAGTGGCGCAGATCGTGGCTGAGGGCCAGCCCCGCCTTCTCCTCGTAGTTCTCCTCGACGCTGCGGCTGCCGTCGTAGAAGCCCACAAAAACCGGAGCGCTCCACAGCACGGCGCCAATGCGCGTGCAATAAGAATCCCAACCTTCATTGGGCGGCGAGAGGATGTCTCCTTCCCAGAGCCAGTTAACACCGTCTGAGCTCGTGGCCAGGCCAGTGTGGGACTTTGTCACGCCCACGTTGTAGATGTCGCCTGTCACGTGCATCGTGCGCTCCGCGTCGCCGCTAAGCTGGGCTGGCCGAGGCGCATAGCTCACGATCATGTGCCACAGGCCGCCGACGTTGTACACCGCCGGGTCCTTGATGCCCTCAATCCCACAATCGTCCGCCGTGAGGATCTTCACACGTCTGCCACAGTCGAATTCCTCGGGGCAGGCGGCTTCCAGCAGATCAATACGCCAGCGCCCGTCTGTGTCGACGAAGCTGATGTATAGTCGCCACAGGCCGTCGGCCACCTTCACGATGCACGATTTCTCCATCGACTGGGTGTGGATCTGCTCCTTTGTCGCCCGCCAGAGGTCCTCGTAGTGGAGGCCATCGTGGCTCCGCGCGACCCGGCACTCTACGCCTCGCCCGAGTTCCCGCGGCTTGCGCAGTCGGTAGTAAATGTAAAAATCGCCAGTTGCGGAGTCATATAGGGCCGTAGGGGCACCCGCCCACCAGCCAGCACCCTCCCCAAGTGGTTCTCGCACCGTCACACCGGCCTCGGGATCGAACAAAGGCACGTGGCCCAGAAATCGGCAGCCGGCAGTCTGCCAATGGCGCACGATCTGACACCTCCGCCTTCTTCTGCGTTTTGGCTACCATTCGGCTGGCAGAGGCTTCGACCTGCGTGGATGTTCGCATCGGTCATAGTTCCTGTGCAGTTGCGGGTAGGGCGCGAGTGACCTCGCGGCACCCGCCAGTGTCCGCAGCTGTGGCGAGCATGTTGCCGGGAAGGTCCTCGGCGGGTCATACTGGTGTCGTGGACAGCTGGGTGGAGGGGAGATTCCCGGGGACGGCTATTTAAGAGCGTGCCTCCCCCATGAAAGGCTAAGAGGAGTGACCGTCGTGCTCGCCAAGGAAATTGCTGGCATCCTCGAAGAATTGGCGCCACCGCGAGGAGGAGATGAGGGCTTCCGGTTCGGCAATCCAGAGACCGAAGTGAGAGGCGTGCTGGTCTGCTGGATGTGTACGCTCGACGCAATCGGGCGGGCGGTGGATGAGGGCTGCAACTTGATCATCACACACGAGCAGCTTCACTATCCCAGCACTTCCGGGGGAGCAACGCTGGAGAGTTGTATGACGTGGCCGGTGAATCAGGCGCGCCTATCGGCCTTGGCGAAGGGCGACGTCACAGTGTATCGGGCCCACGGGATGCTGGACCGGTTCTGCCTCCTGGATGATTTCGGCAGGGTCCTCAACCTGCCGGAGCCCGCGGTGGCGGAAGGCTATTACCGCATCTACGACGTCCAGCCTACGCCGGTGATACAGGTAGTGGAGCGAGCCAAGCAACGCTTAGGCCTGTCGCACTTGCGGGTGACCGGCAGTCTAGATAATATGGTTCGCCGAATCGGCTTGCCCTGGGGTGGGCTGGGCCTGAGTGTCAATATCGTCTTTCTGAACGGTTTGCTTGAGTACCACCCCGACTGTCTCATAGGCGGGGAAACAGATGAGTATGCCCAGCGTTTTTGCCAAGACGCTGGGGTCGTTCTGATCGAGACGGGGCACGCTGTGAGTGAGGAACCCGGCCTGGAACACTTTGCACAGTGGCTCGCCGAGCGTCTTGATCCGACACCCGTGGTATTCCACGGTCTGTCTCCTGCTTGGACAATTGTCTGAGGCGTCCGGGGCAAGCAGGGATGTCGGAAGGGGCGACGAACCTACTGGAAGTTTAGCTGACTTTCGGTTCTACCGCACTGACGAGGAGCTGACGGCCGTGCAGCCAGAGGTCCGACGACAGATAGTGTGGATTGTCATGACAGCAATCATCGCCTCGCTTGTGGTTTTCGCCAGCTATCGCCGTCACGAGATGGACCAGATGCGGAAGATAATTGCGGCGGGCCGGCCTGAGGAGCGCATTGCGACCGTCCGTCGGCTGGTGGCGAAAGAGAAACTGGCCGAGGCGCTGCAGGACCAGCCGCGGTGGGTACAGGACCATGCGGTTGAAGCCGTGGCTGAGATTGGGTCGCAGGAAGCGCTATTCCAGCTCACCGGTGCGATTTACCTGCTCGACGACCCCGTGGCGGCCCGCGCGAAGGCCGTGCTGACCCGCTTCGACCTAATGGCAATCGGCCCGCTGGTGAAGGCCCTCAAGGACAAGGACGCCAATGTGCGTGCTGGTGCCGCCGATCCTCTCGTTAGCATTGGGGAGTCAGTAATCAGTTCACTACTTCCCCTCATGGACGCCTGGGACCAGTACGTGCGGGACGGAGTGGTCGCGGTCTTCGGGCGGATCGGCCTACCGGTGGCGCCTGATCTTATTGCGCAGATATCCAGGACAGAGCCGCTGGCAGAGGAGACACCTCAGAGGTTCTTGTGGAAGCGCGATACGGCGGTGCGCTCGATCCTGGCGATGAAGGCTGTGGGGATCCAGCCAGTCATCGACAATCTTATCACCCACAAGGAAGAAGACGTCCGCGCGCTGGCCTGCCAGATGCTCGGTCAGATCGCGGATCAGACGCTGGACTCTCCCATCCCACCAGAGGAAGCAAGCCGTGTTCTCGAGCCCCTGCTGACGCGGCTTAACAGCGATCCGGCGTGGACGGTGCGGCGCAAGGCTGCTTTGGCTCTTGGTGGCCTGATGGACGTTGGCCGGCTTGGAGGAGCGGTTCCGGCGCTCATCAGCCATTTGAAAGACCCTCGTCCCGAGGTCAAGGCTGCTTCGGCTGAAGCCCTGGGCCGTCTTGGCGATCCCGCTGCAGCCGGCCCGCTGGTGAATACTTTGCTGACAAACCGTACTGGCGCCGTGCGTGAGATAGTGGTGGCCTTGGAGCGGATCGGGCGGCCTGCGCTTCCGGCTCTTGTACCGGCGCTGGCTACCCCCGAGCTCGAGGTGCGTAAGGCCGCAACCGAGGCTGTCGCTGTCATAGGCACGCCGGATGCTGTGGTTCCGCTCGCGGGGATGCTCAAGGACAGCGACGTCACGGTGCGTCGCCTCGCCTCTGACGCTCTGCGGAGCCTGGCGGACGCGCGTGTTGTGCCTCAGCTCGTGGCGTCCTTGAGCGATCCCGACTGGCATGTCTACTACGCTTGCCGCGATGCATTGGCCAACGTTGGGCCGGCGGCGGTGCCGGGGCTGATCCAGGCGCTTGGCAGCGGGAACTCCCGTGCGGCACACATGGCAGAGCAAGCGCTGGCTAAGATCGGTGGGCCCGCTGTGAATGCTCTGGTGGCCGCGCTCGTTTCTCCCAATGTAGCCACGCGGCAGTGGGCCGCTGTGGCCCTGGGCGACATAGGGGAGCCTGCGGTTGAGGCCACCATTGCCCTACTAAATGATACGACCAAGCCGGCCTACGGCCGTGCAGCGGCCGCTGACGCCTTGGGCCGGACGGGCGTCAAAAAGAAGGTCTTCGAATCGCTGAGTCGGGTCAGTGCTACCCAGGAGCCCGAGGTGAGAAAGGCAGCTCTCCAGGCACTCGTGCGCCTTGCCGACGAGCGATCTACCCAGCCTCTAGTGGCGGCTCTAGAGGCGCCGACCCAGGATGTACGGTCGGTGGCTATGCATCTGCTCATGAACTGGCGGCTGGGTGACCTACGGAAAACCCTTGAGGCAGCCCTCAAGCGCGGCGACTTGAACGCCCGGCGGCGAGCTGCCATCGTCTTGGCTCAGCAGACTATCAGTGCCGCTACCAATATTGTTGGAGAATCTGGCTTGGAGATGCTTGAGAAGGCGGTCAAGCCTCCGGCAGAGACGGAGACCCTCCTCGCGGCTGCCGTGGCTGATCCAAAGGAACAAGCCGACGTGAGGAAGGCCGCGGTGCAGGCTCTAGGATACGTAGGCACCGAGCGGGCCCTCGAGGTGCTCAAGCCATTGCTTGTGCCCGGTAACCCGTTGGCCACCGAGGCGGCTCGTGCTGTTGCCCACATCGGTCGTCGGATCACAGAGGAACTGTACCGCTCTGGCGAGCAGAAGGCCTTGGTGAGGCATCGCCAGGCGTCCGAGCCTGCTAGGATGCTGCTGGACTTGCTTAAATCGACCAAGGATGATGCCTTGCGTCTGTCAGCCGCGGTTGGCCTGTCGCTGATGAATGACGATCCGGTCTGGGCGCTGCTGGATGAGCTGGCCAAGGCCGATGATGAGATACGCGTGTGGATAGTGGCGATTCTCGGTGCCATCGGCAAACCCGCCAGCGACGCCTCGCTCGACGCCCGCGGCACGATCAAAGACCCGAAGGTGAAAGAATGGGTCACCGTGGCATTGCCGTTGATAGGAGACGCTCAGGCTCTGGATCTGCTCGACCACTTGGGCGAGGATGAGCAGCCTAATCCGGCTTACGTAGAGGCGGGGGCCAAGATAAAGGAACGCATACTGGCTGCCCGGGCCGGTTCAGCTCAATAGTAAGCGAGTTGATCAACTGTGAGCCGCAAAACTCTCGTCATCCTTCTACTGGTAGTTCTGGTCCTGAGCGCCGTCTGGGCTCTGACTGCCTACCAGCGCGCCCGGAAGACTCAGGAGCTGCTCACGGCCCTGGCCGAGCGCGATGACGCAGCAGCGACAGAGGCAATGGCGCAGCTTCGCCATCGCGGCCCTAAGGTCGGCCTGCGCCTTGTGGGCTATCTGACTTCCGAGAATGAACGGGTGCGTTGGCGGGCCGCTGTTCTGTGCGCTGAGGTCGGGGCGAAACAGTCCGAGGTCGTGGATGGACTGGTGCGGCTTCTCGTGGACCCGGTGCCGGCGGTGCAGCGAGCCGCGGCGTTAGCTTGTGGCGCCTTGCAACTGGAGGAAGCTGAGCAACCCCTCATTGCTCTTGTCTCCAACAAGGAGCAGACGCCTTCCAGCAGAGCCTTCGCCGCCGAGGCGCTGGGCTCCCTGCGATCTGAAGACGCGGTCGAGCCCTTGACCACTTTGCTAAGGGAGCGGCCGCCTGTCCCGCCTAAGGAGCCAGAGGCAGCAGTGGCAGAGGCAAAGCCTACCGCGCCTGCGGCGCCTCCTCCTCCACCCGACGATCTGTGGCAGGCGCGTTGGCAGGCAGCCATGGCTTTGGGGGAGATTGGAACGGCTAAGTGCGTTGAAGTACTTGCCGAGAGTGTGCGAGCAGACCTGGAGCCGAGGATAGACGTGCGAATGGCGGCGGCGTATGCCTTGGCGGACGCTCTGGCTAATCCCGACGCCAGGAAGGCGCTGGGGACCGGCGTTGATGCCCTGCTGCAGGCCATGAGTGACGAGGCAGGGGATGTGCGGGTAGCGGCCGCCATTAGTCTCGCTCGCACCTACCCACCAAAGGACAAGGTGCCACAGGTCGAGACTACCCTGCGGGAGCATCTAGACGACGACCATTACTGGGTGCGCGAAGCCGTCAAGCTCGCGATGGCTCAGTTGAAGATCAGCCGTACGGGCTAAGCTGGCGACAAGACACGGAGGGTTCGCTTGATGACAAAGGCAATCAGGGTGGTACTTGCTGGGTTCCTTGTAGCCTTGCTTCTACTGCCGGGGTGCGCAGTTGACCCCATGGAGCAACTCTCCCAGGATATCGAGTCGCAGGAGCTGTCTGTCCGCGAGCGGGCTGTTCTTGAACTGGCCAACTTCGATGATGAGCGCGCTACCGACGCGCTTCTCGACGTCCTGCAGGGTGACGAGGAACTTTGTGACGCAGCGGCAGTCGCGCTGGTGAAGAAAGGCCGTGAGTGGCCTGCCAAAAAGAAACCCAACGCCGTTGTTGAGGGTCTGGGACGGATCGCCAAGAACGTGAATCTTCTCGATGCTGCGCGAGCTAGGGCGTGCTGGGCTCTTGGCGAAATCGGCAGCCGTGAGGCGGTGCCGATCCTGAAGGGCCTGACGGGCGACGCTAAGGTGCCCGTAAAAGACCAAGCGAAGTACGCCCTCGAGAAGCTCGGCTTCTATACCGTCGGACGTCCCTTCGATATCGCTTGGGGCGAACTGGCCGGCAAGCTTGAGGTCATCAAGGAACCTCCCCCTGTGGTCCCTGAGGCACCGGCAGCGTCTGCGGAAGGATAGGGATGTCGCTGCCCTTTGTAGCCCTCAGACCTTGGCCGCGCCTGCTGAGCGTCTTGGGGTTGTTGGGAGTAGGTGCCTTGTGTGTCCTGGCCCAGGCTGACGACAGCCTTAGCCTCCCTGCAATCCTGGCAGAAGCGCGACGCGAAGCTCTGCGGATCCCGTCGCTGCAGTCCAAGGCTGCGGTTCTCGCTGAGATCGCTTTGCGGATGGACACCACCGACCCCGCGAAGGCCGACGAGCTCTGGCAGTTGGCGCAGGAGTGTGCAGCGGCGGTGGAGGACCGCGTGGCTTCGACTCGAACCAGGATCTCCATCGCTAGACGGCTGGTGCTGTCTACTCGTACCGAGATGGCTAAGCGTCAGCTCCAGTCGATCTACAATGAATCCCTCTCGACACCGGTTGCGTGCCACAGGGCTGTTCTGTTGTATGAGCTCTACCCTCTGCTAAAGCCTCTCGATACCGCGAAGGCCGCTGAGGCCCTATTAAAGTCCGAAGAGGCCGCGGGCCAGATCCCCGAAGCCCTGGTCCGGGCTAACGCTCTGGCCAGGGTAGCCTATCTGTATGCAACCACCGATCCAGGGAAGGCCCGCAAGCTGGCGGAGAGCGCTCAGCAGGCCTGGCGACTAAGCCAGGAGGACATGGAAAGAGAGATAGCCGCACTTGACCTAGTACGAGCCTGGGCGGTCGTGGACTGGGATCAGGCCCTAGCATTGACCGAAGAACTAAAGGATACGCAGGCGAAGGCACAGGCTCTTGCGGCAGCCGCCGAGGAGCTGGCCGAAGCTGACCTGGATAAGGCTATGGTGGCAGTACGGGCCATAGCCTCGCCCGAGCTTCGCGCGCTGGGACT
>JAKORR010000100.1 GCA_029777735.1 Armatimonadota bacterium
CCCCTTTAAGTACCTTTAGGGCCTCGAAAACCTAGCACTGGCGCGGGTTTGCGGACGATGAGGTGGACACCTGTGGGAGATCAGGTGCCCATTCATGGGCCTTCAGGTGTGTGGATCTGGGAGTTGGGTGGCAGGTCCTGGGAGTTCAGGTTACTGGACTTGGGAGCCAGGTGACAACCTATGGGACGCCGTGCCTGTGGACAACTTTCTCGGCTTCAGAAGGCAGGTTCAGGTGACAAGCTATGGGATTCGCGAAAGGTGACCGTCTATGGGACGTTTGGGCTTGCGGCCTACGTTGTCGCGCCCTTGGTGGCAGTGTGGGGACAACCGCAGATTTCTCCAAGCGTCACGACGGTGGGCAGCCGACTTTCAGGTGACTCTTTATGGGACGCCTTCAAGGTGACTGTCTATGGGATGACGGGCACGTTCTATCGGGGAGATTTCGCCAAGAGAACAGCTCAAGGTGACTGTCTATGGGACGAAAGCGGCCCCGAGCTCCCAGAAACAGTCACCTGAGGGCCGGCATTCCCGTTTGACCGTGGATGGACCGGGTGCTAGGCGGGCCTAGACTGGGGTCATGAACAAGAAGCCGGGCAAGCCCTCTCAACGCGGTCGTGACGGCCAACGCGGCCCGAAGATCGAACAGCGCTGGGTGGATCTGGCGCGACAACTCGCGGCAAACCCGGACGACCCGGCATCGTTGCGCATCGTGTCCGCCATGAACCATGCGATGAGGCCGGCGGCTCAGGCGGCGGCGCAGGTAGTAGAGGCGCTGGCCGAGCAGCTCAGCGCGCCGAGCGAGCGAACCGAAACAGCTGTGGCGGCCGCGGTTAGGCACTGGGAGTCGGTATGCAAGTCGCCGATGGACCAAGAGGTGATGATCGGGCTGAAGGACGAGGCGGTTGCACTGGTTGAGCGCCGCCGACGGCAGCCGCCGCCCATGGAGTCGATCGTCGCGGGCGTCGGTGAGCCGGTAGACATGGGATACGAACTGAGCCTGCACTTGAACGGGCTCAGGGGCACGTGGCATCGGCTCTGGGCTTCGATCGCGATGGGCGCGATGATGGGTGAGAGCCCCGAGCAGGAAGAAACCGTACTGACCGTTAGGGCGCAGTTCGAGCGGCTGCTGGGTCGAAGCCTCTCACACGACGAGTGGTCGCTGCTTTCGGCGCACGCGCGAGATCATGGTCGAGCCATGCAGGGGCGGCTTGCAACTGGGACAGAAGGAGACCAGGCGCGGTGAGAGAGCATGGC
>JAKORR010000101.1 GCA_029777735.1 Armatimonadota bacterium
CGACGCCCACAATGAGTTGCCGAGCTCCCAAGTCCAACGCCGCCCGGATCAACTCGCCCGTGCCATAGGTGCTCGTCAGTCCCGGGTTGCGCTTGGTCTCAGGCACCAGGGGCAGACCAGAGGCGGCCGCCATCTCCACCACAGCCGTACACCCGTTGCCGAGTACCCCAAAGCGCGCCGTCACAGGCTCGCCTAGCGGCCCCTCAACAACACGCTCTTCGTAGTGCCCACCCGTGGCCGACACCAGCGCATCCACCGTGCCCTCGCCCCCGTCGGCCAGCGGAACCTCGACGACCTCAGCGTCGGGGGCCGCCCGCAGCACGCCGCGACTTATTGCTGCCGCCACTTCCTGCGCAGACAGGCATCCCTTGAAGGAATCCGGAGCAACAACGACTTTCATCAGTGGCGACACCTGCCTGGGAACCATGCCCACATCCCCACTGCTGGCCTGGGTCCGTGCCCCCCCCGGGCAGCCTTCAGGGAATCAACCTCGAATCGGGCCGAGAGACTTGGGCTTGCTTATTACCCTATGCTCTCCTCGACGCCCACCTCGGACCAAGCCCGCAGCCAAGTGCGCTTTGTGCCTGCCCATACTTGCTCCGGAGTCTCGTCGCCGATCGGCGCCACCTCGAAGGTTACGATCGGCTTCTCGGTCGGCACTTCCTTGCCAAAGTAGCCGGCATAGGTGAGGATCTCCAGAAACTCCTTGAGCTGCGGCCAGTCGTTCTCTCCGCCCGGGTAGCCAAAGCGCGGGTGCTTATCGCCGTAGGCCAAGTCCTCCTGGTTCTCCTTCAGGCAGTTGCCAACGTGAACGTGGATGACATAAGGCATCGTGAGGCTCACGAGCTCCGTCGCATCCTCGCCCAGCAGCGGCACGTGCGAAAGGTCAATAGTGAGACCGAAGTTTGCCACCCGCTCGCGCACGCGCTCTGCCAGCTCGGCAGCCCTAGTGCTTGGCCCTATAATGCACCGCTTCTCGATTGCGTCATCGAACTGCTCCAAGCTTAGCCAGACCACGTAGTCATGCTCCTGGGCCCGATCCATTGAGTATTTAGCAAGCTCCACGCAGGAGTCGACTAAAAGATCCATCTGGCGCTTGATCTCATCCTCGCCCTCGGGCGCGGGGCCGCTCAGCGCGGCGCAAATTCGGGCCCCTAGTTCGTAGGCCGCGTCGATCGACTTCTTCACCTCGTCGATAGCCGCACGACGAGCAGTCTCGTCGGGACTGTTGAGACTTAGCTTGTTGATCAGCAGTCCCGGCTGCGCCCCCACGCCAAGGCGCACGCCCGAGGCCTCGGCTATGGCGTGTAGCCGCTCATGCATACCAGGCTGCTCACTGCGCCGCACCTCGATGACGTTGAGCATCTCGTCCATTGCAAGGCGCTCGAAGCTCTCTACAATGGGTCCTTCGTCCCGGATGACCGGGTAGAGCATAAAGTGAACGACCCCAAGATGCATCTTCTGCAACCAGTCCTGGACCATTGTTCATACCTCCTTGAACCCTCTTGTCGGGGTGGAACAGCCCAGCCCAAAAGGCCCGGCCTCTCGCTACCTACACCGCCCCCTAGAGGCCCCTTGCCCCTGTCTCGCCTCAGAAACCCATGCCGCGAGCCATCTGCCCGGCGGCGTGGACCCAGGCATGCCTGGCATCGTCTCTGGGCCTCATGCGCCGATCCGTATAGCCGGCCAGAATCCACAAGTAGTATACCTGATATCCCGGAGCCGCGACGATCGGGTGATAGGCGGGCGGAATCACCACAGTGTCCTCGTCTTCCACAATATAGGCTTCGCGGATGCTCATGCTGTCATTGAAAAGGCACTGCACCCCAAATCCCTGATCGGGATTGACGCGGTAGTGATAGACCTCCTCCATGCGCACTTCAAAGGGGTAGTCGTCAACAGTATGCTTATGAGGTGGGTAGCTAGACCAGTTGCCTGGCAAGTTGATCGTCTCGCCGATGACCAGCCGCCGGGCGTGAGCTACGTTATCGCCGATGATGGTATAAACGTCGCGGGTCCAGTTCCAGTTGCCGACTGTCTTGTGTACCACCTGGGAAGGCGTCACGAGCTGGGGCCCACCTTCAGCCCGCGACGGCGCCGCGCACAGCGCCACTTCGCACAGGCTGGACGCTGCGATTCTTAGCGTCACTCCCGGCGGAGCCCACACGCCGGTGGCCGGGCCTGCGAAGACACTCGCCCGGCCCCCGAGCTCGCGAAAGCTTTGCTGGCCACATTGCACGTCCACCAGGCCTGACATGATGATTACCCCGAATTCCTTACCCTCGGTCTCTATCTCAACCTGCCCACCCGCCTCACCCCGCCAGATGAAGAGGTCGATGAGCTCATCACCTGCCGCATCCGCTGTACGAACGGCGTTAAGCCCCCTGGTCAAGTTGCCACGTATGAAGTTTTTAGCCATGTAGCCATACCTCCTGGCGCTCAGTTTCGTCCGCGAACTCACCATCCCTTCACCTTGTGGCGCTCCAAAGTGTTCGAGTGTGCTAAGCTTCACCCTAGGACCCAGTGATAGCATGTGACGCCGCGCCCGGCAGGCGCTTTCCCAACCCTCGGCAAGCTGGGTTACCGCAGGTATATGATGGTATAATAAATGCTGTATGTCTGTCCTTGAAACCAGGGAAACCTCTTGTACGTCTAACGCAATGAGCGACTGAGGTTGTCAGAGGTTTTGGATTCCTATGAGATCGCGCCCACGGCAGCGTTCTTCAGATCGGATAGTGCGAATTCGCCGTTTGGTTTGGTGGCTCAACGCCCTAGTGCTGGTGTTGGCCTTCGGCACAGGTGCCTTTATTCTGGGGGCGCTGTCACGCTTACAGGCGAATCTGCCAAGCGCCAGAGAACTGGCTGACTATCGTCCGCGCCTAGCCACAGAGATTTACTCCACAGATGTGCAGACGAACGGCCAGGAGAAACACACGCTGCTGGCGCGCCTCTTTCGGGAAAACCGCGAGTGGGCGTCAATAGATCGAATGCCGGTGAATCTTATTCGCGCGACGGTGGCGATTGAGGACCGGCCCTTCTTCAAACACCGGGGCTTCGACCCGAAGGGTATCCTTCGCGCCTTCCTTGCCAACCTGCGCGCGGGCGAGATACGCCAGGGCGGCAGCACTATCACCCAGCAACTCGTCCGAGCCATATGGCTGTCGCCTGAGCGCACAATGACGCGCAAAATTAAGGAAATCCTGTTATCCCTCCAGGTCGAGCGCAACTTCACGAAAGACGAAATCCTGGAAATGTACCTCAACCAGGTCTGCTACGGCCACGGGGCCTACGGGGTACGCACGGCTGCAGAGCTGTACTTCGACAAGAACCCCGAGGACCTGACCTTGGCCGAGTGTGCGCTCCTGGCCGGGCTACCACGCTGGCCCGCCGGCTACTCACCCTTCAATCACCCTGAGCGTGCCAAGCACCGTCGCTCACAGGTCCTCCAAGCCATGGTGGAAATGGGCTACATCGAGCCGGCCGAGGCGGAAGAGGCCAATGACAAGCCCTTGATACCCAAGGGGCGTGAGCCGCGCGAGGTGGGTTTCGCCGCCTTCCGCGCTCCTCACTTCACCCACATGGTGGTGCGGCGGCTCTGTGAGCAGTACGGCATGGAGACCATCTACGAGGGTGGCCTCAAGATCTATACTTCGCTCAACTACCGCCTGCAGCGCGCGGCAGAGGAGGAGTTATCGCGGCACGTCGAGAGCCTGCGACGCGGAGGCTACCTGGCCCGAGACCTGAGAGGCCAGGGCAGCTTGGTGTGCCTAGACGTCAAGACCGGCGATGTTCTGGCGATGGTCGGGGGCGTCGGTCCCTTTGAGAAGGTCCAGTACAATCGTTGCGCGCCTGGTCCCCCTTACTACGGACGGCAGGCCGGGTCGGCCTTCAAGCCCTACGTATGGACCGCTGCCCTGGAGCACGGTTACGGCCCAAACTCGGTAGTCAGCGGGGAAGCTATCTCGATCCGCACCAGCGACGGCCGTTATTGGTCGCCCCGTGGTGGGAGCGGCCACTACACATTGGCTTCGGCCCTACAGCACTCTATCAACCGAGTCTCGGTCCGCCTCCTGCTTTCCGTAGGCGCAGAGAAGGTAGCGTCCAAGGCCGCGTTGATGATGGGGATTCCAACCTCCCGTCTGCGTGCCGTACCCTCCCTGGCGCTGGGGACGTCCGAGGTATCGCCCCTGGAGATGGCCGTAGGGTTTTCGTGTTTCCCCAACGGGGGCTACCGGGTGACGCCACGCCTAGTGCGGCGCATCGCTGACTATCAGGGCCAAATGGTACTCGAGTTCCCGGAGCAGCGTTCCAGAGTCATCTCGCCTGAAGTAGCCAAGTCCATGGTGGACATGATGAAGCGGGTGATTAGTAGCGGCACGGGGACGCGAGCACGCATTCCAGCGCCCTGCGCAGGGAAAACTGGCACGGCCCAGGATGCTCGCGATGTTTGGTTCGTGGGCTTCACGCCAACTCTGTGCACCGCCATCTGGATCGGCAACGATGACCACTCGCCGATCCGGGGCGGAGCCTACGGCGGCACGCTCTGCGCACCTGTCTGGGCCAATTTTATGCGCCGCGCCATCAAGATTCTCCCGCCAAAGGAGGACTTCTTCGGCGGCAAGGGCGTCAGTGCGAAGGTTGCGTCTGAACGGACGCGGAAGAGCGGCCGTGTTGTGACGATCTGTCGGGATAGCGGCAGATTGGCCACTCCCTACTGCCCCGACACCTACGAAAAGGCCTTCGGGCAGAATGAGAATCTGCCAGGCCGCTGCACAATGCACACGGGAGGCTCCGATCGGACCGAGCCTTCTACGACTTCGACTTCTTCTAGGTCCACAACGGCCGAGCCGACGACGACGGCCGGCGAGGGCGGCCGGCGAGTGACCGTGTGCGCCGATAGCGGGCAGCTGGCTACTGACTATTGTCCCAACACAGTCGAAAGGTCCTACGGTGCCGGGCAGGGCCCCAGCAGCCGATGCACCCTCCATGGTGCTCCAGGTGGCTCCAAGCCGTCGGAGAAGAAGCCCGAGAAGGCCAAGCCCAAACCGCCCGAGAGTGCCTCCTCAGGTAACCGCACCGGAACTGGCGGCGGTGAACGTACCAAACCACAATCTGAGGGCGCCTCCGAGCCCGCGCCAGCCGAGCCAAGCAATGACTGACCGCAGCCAACGGATTCGCCTTGTCCAGGGCGTCCTCGTCCTGTTGCTTCTCCTCTATGTTATTCGCCTTTGGGAACTCCAGTTGACGAATTGGGTAGAATACGCGCAGAAGGCGGCAGGCAACCGTACGCAGGTAATCCGCACAGAGCCGCCACGAGGACCAATCCTCGACCGCAACGGCCTGATCTTGGCTGAAAACCGCGCCGTCTGGGAGGTAGGCGTCGACCCTGCTAAGTTCCCCAAGGACGAGTACGAGGCCAACCGCTGCTTG
This sequence comes from Armatimonadota bacterium, assembly GCA_029777735.1. Lineage (GTDB taxonomy): Bacteria > Armatimonadota > Zipacnadia > Zipacnadales > FEN-943 > JAKORR01. The sequence continues at coordinate 5,431 of JAKORR010000101.1, forward strand.
ATGCAGCTCGCCAGCCTGCTCAAAATGGATGTCCCCAGGGTGCGCGAGGCCGTAGAAAAGGCCCTGGCAGTCTCCTCCGCGCAACCTGTCCCTCTGGAGGGGTTGCAGGGGCCCAGAGGCCTAGACCTGCCAGCTGTGGCGCGTTTAGAGGAAAATACCTTTAGCCTCCCAGGCATAGTGGTACTCCAGACCCGCCGCCGTTTCTATCCGTACGGCCCCCTTGCCTGCCATGTGCTCGGCTATGCCCGGGCCATCACC
>JAKORR010000102.1 GCA_029777735.1 Armatimonadota bacterium
GCCGCCGTCCACCAGGGCCTGGGCCGCCTCACGCTCCTTGGGGGGGTCGAACCAGGCGTTGATCCAGACCGGCGTCACCTCAACCTTGGGATTGACCGAGCGGGCGCCCAGGGTGAAGGCGTTCAGGTTGCGGATGACTTCCGGGATGGGGAAAGGGGCCACATAGCCCAACTTGTTGTTCTTGGTCATCGAACCGGCCGTCTTGCCGGCCAGATACCAGCCCTCGTAGCCGCGGCCATCATAGATAGCGACGTTGTCCGCAGTCTTGTAGCCGGTGGCATGCTCAAACAGGGTCTTCGGATAGTCCTTGGCGACGTTCAGGACGGAGTCCATGTAGCCAAAGGAGGTGGCGAAGATCAGGTCATAGCCTTTTTGGGCGTAGTCACGGATCACACGCTCGGCGTCAGGGCCTTCGGGGACAGCCTCACTGTATGCGGTTTCCACGTTGCCCAGCTTGGCCAGCGCCAGACGGCCCTGGTCATGCGCCCAGCTCCAGCCCAGGTCGCCCTTGGGGCCAACGTAGACGAAGGCCACCTTCATGGGCTTGCCTTCCGCCGCCGCAGCGCCGCTTGCCATGCCGGCAGGGGCGGCTTCGCCTTCCAGGGGCTTCTCCAACTGCTTGCTCGCCGCCAGCTCGCCCTTCACACCCTCGATGAAGAAGTCCATGTTCAACATCTCACCGAGGTTCATGCACTTGCCCGCCGGCAGCACTTCCTTCCCGTCAGCCGACTTCAACGGCCCACAGAAAACCTGGAACTTCCCGTCTTTGATCTCCTGCTTCCGCGCATCCACCATCTTCGCCACGTCCGCAGGCACCTTCGCACTGTACGGCGCCAGGTCCACGATCCCGTCCTTCAGGTGACCGTAGTACGACTCGCTCTTGAACGTCCCGTCCAGGACCGACTGCGCAATCCTCGTGTACTCCGGCCCCCAGTTCCATACCGGGCTCGTCAGCACCGTGTCGCCCACGAACTTACCCATGTCCGAGTCATAGCCAATGCTGTAGCCCCCTGCATCCGCCGCCGCCTTCTGCGGCTCCGTCGTGTCCTGGTGCTGGGCGATGATGTCCGCTCCCTGCGCCAGCAGCGCATCCGCTGCCTCCTTCTCCTGCGGCGGCCCGAACCACGTGTTCGTCCAGACTACGGTCACCTCGGCGTTCGGGTTTGCCTCACGCACCCCCTGCGTGAAGGCGTTGATCCCGCGAATCACCTCGGGAATCGGGAACGCCGCCACGTAGCCAAGCTTGTTCGTCTTTGTCATCTTCCCCGCTACCAACCCGCTCAGGTACCGGGCTTCTTCCATCGCTCCAAACACCGTGCTCAGGTTCGGGGCCGTCTTGTATCCCGAAATGTGCACGAACTTCGTGTCCGGAAACTCCTGCGCCA
>JAKORR010000103.1 GCA_029777735.1 Armatimonadota bacterium
GGTGTATGAGAACATGCGCAAGGTGGCCAGCGAGCCGCGGCCCGTGACGGCCTTGGAGTCCCTGGAAGACCTGGTTGGGGATTGCACGGAACACGCTGTGTTAGCGGGCACGCTGGCGCGAGCCGTAGGCCTGCCCAGCAAGATGTGCGTGGGCCTCGGCTATACAGGCGACGCCTTTTACTACCATGCCTGGGTAAGGATTTGGGTGGGCGAGTGGGTCGAGATGGATCCGACCTGGGGCGAGGACACCGTTGACGCCTCGCATATCGAGATAGCGGAGGGCTCCCTGGACGAGATGTCGCTGGCGCAGATGAGTCTGGCCACGGCGCGCGTCATCGGCCAAGTGGAGTTCAAGGTCCTCAAGATGGAGCGAGGTCAGTGAGGGGAGGGGTGGTGAGGTTGGCGGCCCTGCGGGGGCTGCTGACGATGGGGCTTGCGGCTCTGGCGGTGCTGGGGGGTGCCGACGAGGTCGTCCAGGCCCCGACTCCCCCGTCGGCGGAGGCTCCCAACGGTCGGGTGATGGGTAAGCCCGCCGGCGAACAACCCCAGAAGGCCATGGCACTTTTGCTGGGTCAAGTGTCGTGGCCTGGTGTCACTTGGTTCCCTGGGGGACACGTGACACTGGCTAGAGATCAGCACTTCAGCCAAGTGGTCGCCACGCTGCCGCTGGGGAACAACGGACGCTTCGCCGAGGTGATTGAGCCGGGCATGTACTATCTGCGGGCCGTGGTGGACCTGGACGGCAACGGCAAGGTCAGTCCTGGCGACGGCTTGGGGTTCTACGGAGCGGATGACCCCAGCAAGAAACCCGAACCTATTGACCTCTCCGCCGAGAGTGAGCTCGACCTGACGGTCATACGGGTCTTGTTCCAGTTCTCGCCGGAGATGAAGCTGGTCAGGGCAAAGGAGGGACTGCGAGCGGCTGTAGCATCGGTGCGGGGGAACGTAGAGGTCGGTGCGGGGACCTGTTATGTGGTGCTCTGGTCCACAAGCTCGAACTGGTTCGGGTACGCGAGCAAGGCTGGGGCCGACGGTGCCTTCCAGGTAAGCGTGCCGCCCGGGCCCTATGCGTTGGCGGCCTTCCGGGATGCCAACGACGACGGGCTGTTAGAGGTTGGTGAGCCTGCGGGGCTTCTCAGGAACGAAGCGGGCGAGGTCAGGGAGCTGAGTGTGTGGCCTGGGGCCTTGGTGGACGTGGGCCGTCTGGAGATGGCTGGGGGATGGCAGGTTCCGCCGTCGGGCGCGGGCCCGAGTTTGTGGCTGCCCGAGCCGCCTGCGATTATGTCCTTGGTGTTGGGGGATGAGGAGACGGCGGCCGCCCCGCGCGTCGTCACGCTTTTCGCCGACGCGAAGCTGAGCCAGATAGTCGTGACGGCCAATCTGTGGCCTGAGGTGCTGGTGGCGCTCAGCCCAGCGACGTATTATCTTGTATGTGGACTGGACTTGAACGAGGATGGGAGAATAGGGCCTGGGGACTTGCTGGCGACAACCGGCGAGGGTACCGAAGCCAGTCCGGTGTCGGTACGGGCCGGCCAGATTCTGGCCGTTACTCTGGAAAAAACGGCACGCATAAGCGAAGAAATGCTCAAAGAGAAAGGCCGGGAGAATTAATAGTGCTCACACCGCAGCCCTTCGAGAACCTAACGATAGGCGTGCTGATGGGCGGCCGGTCCTCGGAGCGGGAAGTGTCCCTACGCTCGGGGCAAGGAGTCCTGGGCGCCCTGGAGCGGCTCGGGTTGAGGGCGGTAGCCATAGACCCCGCGACCGACCTGATAGCCCAACTGCGCGACGCTGGGGTGGCTGTGGCCTTCAACATCCTCCACGGCGGCCCGGGCGAGAACGGCGCCATCCAGGGCCTGCTGGACACGATGGGGATCCCCTACACCGGATCGGGTGTGCTTGCCAGCGCGCTGTCGATGAACAAGCCACTAACCAAGCGCCTGCTGAGGTCCTTGGGCATTGCCACACCCGACTGGATCGAGTTTGAGGCCCATAGCCTGAACGGCGCCGCGGAGGCCGTGGTGCGTGAGCTGGGGCTGCCAGTAGTGCTGAAGCCCTTCGACCAGGGTTCGAGCGTGGGCATCAGCATCCTGGACGCGGCGGGCGACGTGACCCGCGAGGTGGAGGCTCTGGCGCGCAATTACGGGCGTGGCTTTGCCGAGCGGTTTACGGGGGGCATGGAAATCACTGTCGGGATCATCGGCTGTGGCAAGCGCACGCGGGCCCTGCCGGTGCTTGAACTCGTGCCCAGGAAGCGGTTCTACGACTACGAGGCCAAATACACCAAGGGCCTGACCGAACTCATTTGCCCGGCGCGCTTGAGCGAGGATGCCGCGCGGCAGGCGCAGGAAGTGGCCTTGGCGGTGCATTGCGCCCTCGGCTGCCACGGCATCAGCCGTGTCGATATGCACCTTGAGGAAGCCGGGCGCGTGTGGGTCCACGAGATCAACAGCGTGCCGGGGATGACGGAGACGTCGGACGTGCCCGCGTCGGCAGCCGCGGCGGGCATGAGCTACGACGACCTCGTGCTCGAGATTCTCCACAGCGCTCTGCCGCGACTGGCCGTCGCTCGTGCTGGCGAACCCCTGCCGGCGATGTAAGGTAGGGCAGGTGCTGCTCTTCGACGCGCGGACGAGGCCGGCGCCGCGGGGTCTTGCCTGCTTTTCTCTTTGCCAGTCATCTCGATTCGGCGCCGAAGGGACCTGCAAGGTGCGCGTTCTGCAAGTGACCTATTCCTACAAGCCCCTGGTGGGCGGCGCGGACATCTACGTCGACGATCTGCGCCGTGTCCTTGCAGCCGACGGTGTGGAGGTGGCGGTGCTGCAAAAGCCTCCCGCGCCCGACGACCCGGCAGTCCTCACTTACCCTCGCCTGTTCTCCTGTGTCAATGCCTTCTGGCTACAGCCCTTCGCCCTGCCCTTCCTGCGCCGGGAGCTGCGGCGGCACGACGTTCTGGTGTGCCACTACCCCAACTACTGTCTAGCGGCCTTGGTGCACCCACGGGTCATTGGGCTATCGCACGGCGTGTTCTGGGATGACCGGCCGGGTGCACTGCGCTCGCGAGTGAAGCGTGCCTGGGCGCGCTGGGCCTTTCGGCGGTGTGCCCGCTATGTGGCGAACGACACCTTCTTCCTACGCGAGGTTGGGTTGAGGATTGAGCCGGGGGCGACGCCTTTCAGCGAGGTGGCGCCGGGCCGCTGGTACGTGCCCAACGCCGTAGACACCCGGCGGTTCACGCCTGGGGCGCCGGGCCTAGAGGCGTCGCGGCTGAGGCCCTTTCTCCTCGTGCCGCGCAATCTGTACTGGAATCGCGGGGTACACCTGGCCATCGAAGCCTTCGCCCTGATGCCCGACCGTCCGCGCGACCTGACGCTGGTGGTCGTAGGTGCCGAGGGCCAGCCCAAGGCTGTGGAGGCTGCGCGTCGGGCCGTCGAGGCCCATGGCCTGAGCAACGCCGTGGTCTTCGCTGGAGGCCGCGCGCGCGATGAGCTTGTCGGCTGGTACAGAGCGGCGGAGCTCACGATCATCCCGTCGCTAAGCGGCGAGGGCACGTCGCTGGCGGCGCTCGAGAGCATGGCCTGCGGCACGCCCGTAGTGAGTACGGATGTCGGAGGCCTGCCGGACCTGCCCTGTGTGCATGCTCCGCCCCAGGCACCTGCGTTGGCCAAGGCGATGGCCGCGACTCTCGAGGATCGCGAGGCCGAGCGCGACCGCCAAAGGGCCGCCGTGTGCGAGGTCTATAACCTGGAGCGATGGGCCGAGACCTGGCGGCATATCGTGGAGGACTGGTAGTGCCCGACCTGTCGGTCTGCATCGTCAACTGGAACACGCGCGAGCAACTACGTCGGTGCCTGCGGAGCCTGCGTGACCACGCCGAGGGTCTGGAGCTGCAGGTAATTGTGGTGGATAACGCATCGGCCGACGGCAGCGCGGAGATGGTACGCGCCGAGTTTGCGGCGAGGGAGGGCGAGGGGGAGACGGTGGGGTGGAAAGTGGAGCTTATCGCCAATGCCGATAACCGCGGCTATGCCGCAGGGAACAACCAGGCTTTGGCGCGAGCGGAGGCCCTGCAGGTGCTGCTGCTGAACCCCGACATAGTGGTGAAACCCGGTGCGCTGCGGGCTCTCGCGGCCTGCGCCGAGCGCCACCCGAAGGCCGGAGCCGTGGCTCCGCGACTGGTCTACCCCGACGGGCGGCTGCAAGCCTCATGCCGCAGCTTCCCCACGCCCGACATAGTTCTGTACGAGGCGCTGGGCCTGAGTCGCCTGTTCTCGCGCAGCCGGCGGTTCGGTAAGTACCGGATGACGTGGTGGGACTATGACGACGAGCGGCCCGTGGACCAGCCCATGGCGTCGGCGCTGATGCTGCGGCGGGAGGCGTTGGAGGCGATGGGGGATGCGGCTGTGGGGGCGGCAGGGAGGGGGCCGATCGCGGGCGCCTTCGACGAGGACTTCCCGATCTTCTTCAACGACGTGGACCTGTGCAAGCGGCTGTGGGACGCGGGCTGGGAGATCTGGTTCACGCCAAAGGCCGAGATGGTGCATGAGCATGGAGCTTCGACCTCGCAGGTGCCGGTGCGGATGGCGGTGGAATCGTACCGAGGACTGGTGCGATTCTATGCGAAGCACTATCGGGGGAAGATAGGAGCCGTGGGCTACTGGGGGGCGCTGGGTCTGCTTACTCTGAGCCTGCCGGTGCGGATGGCGAAGGCGTGGATGAGGCGTCGATAGGGCGTGGTTTGACGCCTGAGTCCGCGCGGGTTAGGAGTGGCGGCGGGAGCTGCAACCTTGGCTGTTGGACGTCCTATTCGCTGCATTGAAATCGTTTAGGATTCGATGCAGAGGTACATTAGTGATGAACGTTCGAGTTATCGACAACTTTGAGGCTCCGCTGGATAGGCTTCTCTCCGACGCGCTGACGGAGGCTCAAGAGGCGCGGTTTGCTGTAGGCTTCGTCTCGAAGAACGGTCTCGCCCTTGTTGAGAAGCGTGTCCTTAAGGTTCTCGAAGCCGGGGGAGATGTTGAGTTCATCGTCGCTCTCGACGGAGAGGCCACGGAGTCAGGAGCAGTACGGCTCCTGTACGAGCTTTCGTGCTGCTATGAATGTGCCTCGCTCTACTGCTACCCACCTCTGGGCCCCAGCAAAGCCCTCTACCATCCCAAGATGTACCTGGTACGACACGCCGAGGCAAGGACGTGCATCATAGGATCATCCAACCTGACTAACGCGGGACTAGCTCAGAATCTGGAGGTCAACGTTCTCATCGAGGGAGACGCCACCGATGAACCCGTGTCCGATGCCTATGGTGCCTATGCCCGGCTAAAACACGACAGAAGGTGCGTCAGCCCTGACGACCACCTCATCGACCTGTATGAGGACCTCTGGCAGTGTTCCGAAGAGCTAAGGACTTCAAAGGCAAGGGCTCAAAAACAAAGGGCCCTGGTTAAAGCTTTGGGCCAGCACATGAAGGGGCTGCCATGTCCCGAACGACGTCGGTCCGATCTGATCGGGTGGTTGGGCATGGTGTACGACGTCTTGCCGGAGGGGGAGTTTACGAACAGAGACGTATACCGATACGAGAAGCAGTTCAAGGAACACTACCCAAACAACGAGAACGTCCAAGCCAAGATACGCCAGCAGCTTCAGCGCCTGCGAGACATGGGAGTGGTGGAACACTCAGGCCCTGGGCGTTGGCGCTTGGTAACCAGATAGGAGAGCGTGTGGTCCGCGTACCTGGCATGGTGTCTAGTCCAGCCGGTCATCGTGTTTCAGGGAGGACAGCCATGAACGTATCGCAGGAGGAGGCCCAAGGTCGCTGTTTCCTATCGTTGTCGTTGCTGCCGCGGCGGCCCGAACGCCAGTTGACCTCCGAGAGCGACGCCATCGCGTGGCTCAACGGGGTAGGGGAGGAGATCGGAAGGACCTGCGGGTTCTCCGACCCGCTTAGCTGGGCTGTGTTCCGGACCGTTGCGGACGGACTCTCCGAACGGTTCGACTTTCCCGTGGGCATCGAGCAGGGAGAGTGTGCTTGCCACGCCCGCCTTGTGTGGCCTCTCTGCAATTCGGACCCTGACTACGCGGAGTTTCCATACACCTGTTCCGGCCTATATGGGGCCTTGCTCGACTTCCTGTCCAGTCTTGAGAATGACTGACACTGGAGGGCGACTGGTTTCCGCTTCGGCTCTACGGGCCGCGGCAGGCTTGGACTCTGAAGAGCCTATTGCGGCAGCAGGATTCGAGAGTACAATCAGCGCTTGGTAGCTGAGTGCATCGGCCCATGCGCGCGTCCTTGAACTCTGCGCCAACTCGCCGGGCTTTCCCGGTGCCCGCGCACTCTCCTGACCTATCCGCGTTTGCGCGGGATGCTTTTCGGAGGACTCTTCTGATGGACTGGAAGCCCTTTGTATCTACCTTCACGCTGCTACTGCTCGCTGAACTGGGGGATAAAACACAGCTTGCCGTCATTAGCCAGGCTGCTAAGTTCCGTTCGCCCCTGCTTGTCTTCCTCGGGGCCGGCGCGGCACTCCTCGCTGTCTCTGCCCTGGGTGTCGTCCTCGGTCAGGTCTGCGCCACCTGCCTGCCGCGCGATCTCATCCGCTGGGTCGCCGGTGGAGCCTTCATCCTGATGGGCCTGCTCATGCTCGCCGGGCGCATCTGAGGCCGCCGTTTCGACGCGCCCAGGTTTATCCCACGGCTAGCTAGCGGAGGGAGGTTTTGGGAGGGGCAGGCTCCCCAGTGGGGGTTACAGGCAGTAAGGGGCCGTTCTTGACACCCCCGCGCACGTGAGTCAATATTGCCCGGGCGGGGGAGGGACCCGTCCTCTGGTGGTGGCAAGGGCGCTGGGAGTCAGGGCGGGGAGTGCTAGAGTACTAGCTAGAAGGAGTGCTGGGGCTGGCGAGACGTAGGCCAGGAGCAGACCCTTTGAGGTGGTACGATGAACAGAATAGTTTTCAAAGAGGAAATCGCTCCCAACACCTTCAGATACAAGGTCCACCATCCCCAAATCGCCAAGAAGCGCCAGGCGGGCCAGTTCGTGATTTTGCGGATTCATGAGGGCGGCGAGCGAATTCCTCTGACGATAGTGGATTCGGATCCCGAGGCGGGGACAATAACACTGATCTTCCAAGCGGTTGGGCACTCGACGCGGGAGCTGGCGGAGCTGGAGGTGGACGAGTCGATACTTGACTTGGCAGGGCCGCTTGGCAAGCCCACCCATATTGAGAACTACGGTACGGCCTGCGTGCTGGGTGGGGGGTACGGCACGGCGCCGGTGTTGCCCATAGCTGCGGCCCTGCGGGACGCTGGCAACCGGCTCATAGGCATCGTTGGGGCGCGCAGCCGGGAGCTGGTGATCCTGGAAGAGGAGTTGCGGGCTTTGTGCGACCGCTTGGAAGTGGCCACTGACGACGGTAGCTATGGCCACCAGGGCTTCGTCACAGATGTGCTCCAGAGCCTGTTGGAGGAGGGTGTGAAGATCGACTTCGTCCTAGCCGTGGGGCCAGCGCCGATGATGCGGGCCGTCTCTGAGCTGACTCGCGGTTACGGCATCAAGACTATGGTCAGCCTGAACCCGATCATGGTGGACGGGACGGGGATGTGCGGGGGGTGCCGGGTGGAGGTGGGTGGCGAGACGAAGTTTGCGTGCGTGGATGGCCCGGAGTTTGACGGCCACCTGGTGAACTTCGACCTGCTGATGAAGCGGCAGGCGACCTACAGAGACGAGGAACAAGCCGCCGCGGAGAGAGAGTCCCACTGCAAGCTTGACTCCGCTATGTAGCCCCTGTGCCGAGAGTGCTGCGAGACGAGACAGGGCCTGGAGGAACGTTCATGTGTGCTCGAGCCGCGAAAGTGCCACGTCAGCCGATGCCTGAGCA
>JAKORR010000104.1 GCA_029777735.1 Armatimonadota bacterium
GATCAGGGGCTCCACCGCGGGGGCACCGACCTTCCCCAGGGCCTTGGCAGCTGCTGTTCGCACCCCTTCGTCTTCATCACTCAACCGCGCCAGCAACGCTGCCACCACTCTGGCGCAGCTGGCCTGGCGCAGCGCCAAAGGAGCCCTTGCGGCTTCTAGCTGCTGAGCTAGCTCCGGCGCTGCTGCGGCTGCGGCAATCTGCCCCAGCGCGGTCGCCGCCAATCTGCGGACCACCGGATTTCGGGCACGCAGTTCAGCCGTCAAGGCCGCAACGGCGGGAGCCCCGATGTTGGCCAAGGCTCCCAGGACAGCGTCCCGCACCTGCGCATCCTCGTCGCTCAGCCTCTGGACCAGGGCCCGAACACCGCCGCGGGCTTCCTTGCCCATACGCCCCAGGGACCACGCCGCCATTGTCCACACCAGAGGATCCTTGCCCTGCAGCTGCTTCGTGAGCACTGGCACGGCAGAGGGGCCTATCATCGCCAGAGCTTCCGCCGCCATATAGCGCGTTCGTCGGTTCTTATCTCCCAAGCACTCGGCAAGCGCCCGCGCTGCTGGCTTCCCAAGCTTGATCAGCGAGCGCCAAGCCTCATCGCGCACAAACCCGTTTTCGTCGGCCAGCCTCTCGATGAGCGCTGGCACCACGCCACGTGCGCCTATGCCCAGAGTCCCCAGCGCGTGCGCCGCCGTCTCGCGTACCCTGGGATTAGGACTGTCCAGGTCGCGAACAAGAGCCTCCACAGACCGGCGCATTCCCCATCCCTCCCCGGGCCCGCCACTGGTGCCCACCACCGTCTCACCTCGCGCGTGGGGCACGCAGGGGCTGGAGAGGCATCCAGACCACCTACTCTCTCCCGTTTCCTCTCAACCCCAACGGCGCGTCCACCAGACTTGCAGGCCCTAAGCACGCTTGGCCGGACCATAACCGGCCTGCTATGTGAGACCAGGATTCTTTCCCTGTCCGCGCCCTAGTCTCCTCCCTTCGCTGGGGTCCTGGGGCTGCTGCCCCTGATCGCTTGCGCGACGGGGGAGGCGTAGGCTACCGTGGTGCAGACCGGTCCATCCAGACGCAGGGGTTTTAGGCATAGAAGCGTCTGTGCCAGCACCTCTGCAGGGTTTTCCGTCTGCGCCCGGCCGGCCCGAGGGAGGATGACCAGTGACACACGAACAAGCTCTAGCGCTCCTCAACGAGTACACGCAGTCCGAAAGCCTGCGCAAGCACGCGCTGGCGGTGGAGACCGCGATGCGCGCCTATGCCCGCAAACTTGGCGAGGACGAAGACTACTGGGGGATCGTGGGGCTGCTGCACGACTTCGACTGGGAGATTCATCCCTCGCTCCCCGATCACCCCATGAAGGGAGCGGAGATTCTGCGGGCGCGCGGAGTGGACGAGGCGCTGATCCTAGACCTTATCTCACACGCGGACCATTCCGGAGTGCCCCGGGACACGCTCCTGCGCAAGGTCCTCTTCGCCGTGGACGAATTGACGGGATTCATCATCGCGGCGGCGTTGGTGCGGCCGTCTCGCAGCCTGGACGATCTCGAGGCCCGGTCAGTAGTCAAAAAGCTAAAGGATAAGTCCTTCGCCGCGGCGGTGAACCGTGATGACCTCAGGGCCGGCGTGGAGGCTCTTGGTATGGACCTGAGTGAACACATTCAGTTCGTCATCGAGGCTCTGAGGCCGATAGGCACGGACCTGGGCCTGGCGACCGGTGCCAGCTGATTCTGCCGCACCATCAGGCTCCCTACCCCGTCCTGGAACTGGAGGTCTGAACGCCCGTGGGGCGCATTAAGAAACCAGGCAGAGTCTAGCGTTTTCTTCCAAAGACGAGAAGGGATACCAGTGCCACAGCGTGTCTTCAGCGAGCGCGAGCTTGAGCTGGTCAAGCAGGTTCTCGACTCTGGTCTGCTGTCGGGCCTGGGGGGCGGCAAGCTGACACCACGCTTCGAGCGCGAGTTCGCCGCGGCGGTTGGGGGCAAGTATGGCGTGGCCATGAACTCCGCCATGTCGGTGCTACACAGCGCGGTCAAGGTCGCGGGTGCCGGCGCAGGGGATGAGGTAATCTGCGACCCCGTGTGCGTCTTCGGCGCGGTGGCCACTATGTACAACAACGCCGTGCCCGTCTTCGTCGACATCGACCCCGTGACCCACAACATGAACCCGGACCTGCTGGAAGCCAGCATCACCGACAAGACCAAAGCCGTCATCGTGACACACGTCTGGGGGCTGCCCGCACAGATAGACCGCATCGTCGAGATTGCTCGGCGCCACGGCCTGTTCGTCATCGAGGACTGCGCCCACTCCCTGTTCGCTACGTACAAGGGTAAGCAGACTGGCACTTGGGGCGACGTGGGTTCCTTCAGCTTCCAGATGAGCAAGCAATTGGGCCTTGGGGACGGCGGCATGGGCGTAACGGACGACGAGCAGGTGCGCGACGAGCTGGCCCTCAACGCCGGTGCGCCCACCTTCCACTCCGTAGCCCATGGCCTGCACTGGAACTACCGCATGACCGAGGCCACGGCCGCCATCGGCCTGGGGCAGCTCGAACGCGCGGGGGACTACATCGCGGGCCTGCAGCACGTGGCGGCCTACTACGACGCCGCCGTGGCCGACTGCGACTGGATTACCCTGCAACGGGCGGACGACGAGGCCGTCCATACCTTCCACTTCTGGGCTGCCACCTTCTGGGGCGACCGCGAGGGCCTCTCGCTTGACGATCTCCGGCGCGCGCTGGAAGAACACGAGTGCAACCTGAGCATCGGCTATACCCAGATGCCCGCCTACAAGCACCCACTAATCGCCGAACGTCTAGGGTACGGGCGAGGTTGCCCGCTGGACTGCCCCCACTACAAGGGAGCTGCCAACCGCTACCCCGAGGGCCTGTGCCCGGTGGCCGAGGACGTGATCCCGCGCATCCTCCTTGCCTACACCTTCGGCGATGAGGACTTCCATCAGCACAACGCGGAGCGCCTGCATGCTATGCTCGCGTCGCTGTCCTAAGGAAGGGCCCGTAGCGGATTACCGCCCTTCCGGTGCGCCAGTGCCACCAGCGCAACAGGTTTCTACCCCCTGGGGCCAGCTCCGCGTAAAATTAGTGCACCAATATGAAGCCCTTCAGCCTGCTAATAAAACCCGCTTCGGCGGACTGCAACCTCCGTTGTTCCTATTGCTTTTACCTGGGTAAGTCCGAGCTGTACCCGGCAACCAAGGTCCACCGTATGACTCCCGAGGTCGCCGAGCGCATGATCGCGAGCTATCTCGCCACCGATCAGCCCCAGTACGTCTTCGGTTGGCAGGGCGGTGAACCGACCCTCATGGGCGTCGAGTTTTTTCGCCTGGTTACAGGTCTGCAGATGCGCTACGGGCGCAACGGCGCCATCGTGTCAAATGGGCTACAGACGAATGTGACGCTCATCGACAACGAATTCGCCCGCCACCTGGCGCAGTACAACTTCCTGGTGGGCGCAAGTATTGACGGTCCGGCTGAGGTTCACGACCAGTGGCGGCGCACCGCCGGGGGCCGCGGCTCCCACGCTGACGTCCTGCGCGGCGTTCAGTGTCTCAAACGTCACGGCGTAGCCTTCAACGCACTTGTGCTGGTGAACTCGGCTAATGTTGACCGGGCCCGCGAGGTTTATCAGTACCTGTGCGAGCTAGATATCCTCTTCCACCAGTACATCCCCTGCGTGGAGTTCGATGAGCAAGGCCGGCCGCTGCCTTGGACCATCACAGGCGAACAGTGGGGCGAATTCCTGGTCGAGATCTTCGACCAGTGGCTCCCACAGGATACACGTGTAGTCTCGGTGCGTCTTTTCGACTCGATCCTTGCGCTGATGGTGGACGGCGTGCGCAACGTCTGCCATCTAGGCCGTGACTGCCGTCAATACTTTGTAGTCGAGTACAACGGCGACGTATATCCCTGCGACTTCTTCGTCCGCGCCGACCTCAAGCTCGGAAACGTGATGACGGACTCGTGGGAAGCGCTGCAGGCCTCTCCCCTCTACCACGACTTTGGTCGCCAGAAGGCCCTGTGGCACTGTGAGTGCAACGACTGCCAGTTCTTGCACTATTGCGCCGGCGACTGTCTCAAGCATCGGCTTTACGGCGCTCCTCCGCAGGACCCAAGGACCCTAAGCTGGTTGTGCGAGGGCTGGAAGCTCTTTTACACCCATGCGCTGCCACACTTCGAGCGCCTGGCCGACGAGATCTGCAGAGACCGCCAACGCGAAGAACAGGCCCGGCGCGAGGCCGTCCGGCGCGAAGCACAACGCCGCGGTGTGCGACGCAATGACCCTTGTCCCTGCGGTAGTGGGCGCAAGTACAAGCACTGCTGTGGCGGCTAGAACCCCGGCGGAAGGACCTCCGAGGGGAGGAAGGAGGTAGCTCCTCCCGAAATACATCGGACAGTAGGGAGCACACGTCGCGGAGGTAAGGTCCCCACGCCCGTCTCGCCGGGGCAGCCGCGTCCTGTCACAATATGCTCCAGGAGGTGCGCAATGAGCCGCCCACTTGTGGTTGTTATATGCCTGTCCACAGCTATGTCTCCTGTCCTGGCGCAGCAGGTACTCGTGAGCTGGGAATTCAACAAGGACGGCGACACTGAGGGCTGGTTCCCGGCACACTCGCTGGCACCCTTCGTAGTCCAAGGCGGCACGCTCAAGACCAGTGTCACGGCTGGCGATCCCTACATGCACGCCTCGCCCGGCCATTCCTTCGACCTCGAGGCCAACGACTTCCAATACATCGAGCTACGCATGCGCCACACCGACGGCAAGCACGCCGAATTCTTCTGGGCTGCCACAACCGAAGGCAAGGACGCAGGTTTCGTAGCGGGCAAGGAGCGCGGCTTTCCCTGCGTGCCCGACGGCCAGTGGCATGTCTACCACGTCTACCCACTGTGGCAAGGACGCATCACACGCCTGCGTTTCGATCCCCCGGAGAAGGGAGAGGTGGAAATTGACTACATACGTATCATCCAGGGCGAGCAGAGCACCCACGACCCCAAAAGCCCCGAGTGGAACTTCATAGGCACGGGGGCAGGCTGGGTTGCCTCTATCGGGGGCACGCACCTGACGGCCTCGACCGACGGTGCCCGCACTCAACTCACCTCCGAGCGCTTGGTGCTCGTCGGCCCGCGCGTTGACCTCAAGGCCTCTGACTACCGCTACGCGCTGCTGCAGCTTCAGGCCACCGGCCCGCTCACTGCCGGCCTCTACTGGGCCTCGACCGACGACGCCAATTTTCCGGCCTGCAACATAGAGACGGTGGACGTGCCCGCCGGCCCCTTCTCGACCAACCTATACCTGCTGAACAACCCCATGTACGGCGGCGTCATCAAGCGCCTACAATTGACCCTAGAGGGCGTACCTGGCACCACAGTGATGCTCAAGAAGGTGGCACTGGCCCCCGTGCCACTGGGGCCGCCACGATTCAGCCTCATCTCCTTCGCCTCCCGCGATGCTCTGGTGCCCCTCGGCAGGCCCGGGCTGCTCGTGGCGCGTTATGAGAACCTGGGTGGCGCCGAGCTACGCGACATCCCCCTGCGCGTGCGGGTCGTCTCAGGCAAGGCCACCCTTGCCCACAAAGGCCTGACTACGGTACCTCTGGTCGCACCCGGCTACAGCGGTGAGGCCACCTGGACCTTCGAACCTACCAGCGAGGGACGCCTCGTCTTCCGCCTCGAGGGACCCCACGGCCTGACCGCCGAGACCGAGGTGGTCGCAAGCCGCACCCTGCCGCAGGTCGGCGTCACAAGCAAGCTCACGGCCCAAGTCCAAGACGGCGTGGCCTGGATCGGCAACGACCGCATCATGCTCACTCTCCTCGGCGGTCCTGGCGGTTTCGCCCGCGCCCGCCTCGATGCCCTGCAGGCCGGCAAGACCCACGCCATGGCCCTCCTCCCCCACCTCGGAGCACTCTCTCTGGCCGGACAGAAGACGCCCGCTGAGCTGACCCTAAGCGACGCCAAAGCCAAGACGGGCGAGAGCTACGCCGAGCTCTCTCTCAACGGCAACACGATGTTCGGCCAGGCGCGAGTGAGCCTGACGCTGACCTTTAGGCTCAAGCAAGGCAAGCCTTACATCGACTGCACCTACACTCTCA
>JAKORR010000105.1 GCA_029777735.1 Armatimonadota bacterium
ATGGCGGCGGGCCGTGCGGCCTGGAGGGTGGCTGCGAAGGGCATTGGTGGAATATATAACGTCGCGTTAGTGTCGTTGCAAGGGGTGATGTGATATTTTTCTTGGGCTGGTGGGGTGAAGGAGGTTTCACCGCGAAGGCGCCAAGGGCGCCAAGGGCGCGAAGGGGCGCGAAGAAGAGAAGTGGGAAGACAGGAAGGAAGGCAGGAAGGCAGATTCACCGCAGAGGCGCAGAGGAAGCGGAGAAGGCACAGAGGAGAAGTGAAGAAAGAAAGGGATTCAACACGGAGGCACGGAGGGTAGGGGAGGTCGCGGAGAAGGAAGTGGGGGCGAGCCTGTGCTTGCTGCCTCCCTTGTCTTGCTTCTCTGTGCCTCTGTGTCTCTGTGGCCGCTTTCTTTCTTTGATTTGTGATGGCGTTGGGAAGAAGTCGTGGATGCTCGGCCTTCGCTGGGCATGACAGTGGTGGTGGTGGGTGGCGAGGACGATATGGAGCGCCCCGGCGCTCGGGATTGAGGGCCGGGGCGTGGGTTTGGGCGATTGGAGAAAGTCTTTTTGCTTCTTTTTCTTCAGAAAAAGAAGATGCTTGCGTTCTACTTGCCGTACACGGCCGCGGCGCTGCCGCGGTAGAATTGGCGGCTTTGGTGGGCGTCGAGGCGGATGGGGAGGGCCGTCATGGGGTCGTCGAAGTCCCAGTGCGGGTAGTCGCTGGCGAACATCAGGCGGTCCAGGCCGATCCAGCCGATGAGGTCGGCCAGGTGTTGCGGGTTGGCGGGTTCTTCCATCGGCTGAGTGGTGAACCAGACGTTGCGCTTGATGTATTCGCTGGGGGCGAGGCGCAGATGCGGGGTTTCCGCCTTCAGCGTGCGCCAGTGCTTGTCGAGCCGCCAGCCGAGGGAGGGGACCCAGCCGAAGCCGCCTTCGATCATGACGAATTTGAGGTTCGGCAGTTCCTCGAACACGCCCTCGACGACGAGGGAGGATAGCTGGGCCTGCATGGAGGCGGCG
>JAKORR010000009.1 GCA_029777735.1 Armatimonadota bacterium
ACGGCGACCTCAGTGCCGTCGTGCTCCTTGCCGTGAATCTCGGTCACAGCGAGCTGCGTGAGAGCTGAGATACTCTCGATCGGCCCAAGCAGGTACTCCAAGATGTAGCCTAGGTGAATGGCCACATCCAGCAGCAAGCCGCCCATGGCCAGCCTGTGCCGCCACGCCGTGGCAACGATCCTGCCGCCTGGGTTGATCGACACTTGGAGCGCGAAGCCAGGCCGTCCGATCAGGCCCGCATCCAGGCACGCCTTGCCCAGACGGTTCATCGGATCGCGCTTGTTGTTCTCCGCAACGGCAAGAATCCGTCTCGTGCGCTCGGTGGCATCCACCATCTGCCGGCCCCGCGCTACCGTCACGGCCAGGGGCTTCTCGCAGATGACATCAAGGCCAGCCTCCATCAGACTGATCGCTAGGCTGTCATGCGAGCGCGGATCGGTAACGAGGTCCACCGCCTGCAGGTCGGGCAGTCTGGCCAAGGCTTCCTCCACGTCCGTGAAAACCTGGGGTCTAATGCCGAGAAGCTTCTCACTCTCGTCTGCAACTCTGTTCGCAGGCTCTTCGCGCGTGTCGCACACGCCGACGAGTTCAAGGCTACCCCGAATTGTGTGTTCCAGCTCCGCGAGGCCGCGCAGGTGCCGAGCCCCCATCATCCCGCAACCTATCAAAAGCATCCGTACTGGTTCCATCGCTTTTCTCTCCCAGAGTGGTTTTTTCGGACCGATGAGAGGCACTGCACCCTTTCCGTATTTGGCGGTTCCGTGCGGCCGCGATAGCTCGTTCCCGTCAGATTAGTCGGGACGTATCTTGCACGCAAGGTCTCGTGCGAAGCCGGGCACTTGAAGACGCATCCAACCCCTCGAGCTTCTTGCCCCCACAGTGCCGAAGGGCTCCCCCCGCCAGGTATCCCACCACTCAACCCTGTAAAATCCGTCCGGCAGCCCCTCCAGGGTCAGACGAGACGGGGGTATCGGAATCGGATCCTGCTTCCTGCGCAATTGGCGTGACCACGTGGACTGCCGGTTGTGCAGCCATAGCCAAGCCCTGCCACTCCCGGTCACGCCCAGCACGCGGTAGTTGGGCTCGACCAGAGGCCGATAGCCCTCGACGGTGTAGGCGACGTACACCCAGTCGTTACCCGTGTTCTCCACTGTAACGGTGTGCCTTCCGGCGGGCACATCCACAGAGTAAGGGCCGTTGTACTCGGTGAGCGTAGCCGTGCTGTCGTCCTCGTCAGGAAAGGTTCTCTCCAGCACAGCCTGCCCATCGACCGAGATTCGCAACCCCGCACCGCCATGACCCGATACCCCACTCACTTCAACCACAAAGCGACAGGGGCGATCACAGTCGAGCTCGAAGGTGGCCGGATTGTGAAGAGTAGGGTGGTTGCGCACCCCGTGCAGAACGCGCGCCAGTCGCTCCATCCCTTCCACGTGGCCGTCCTTGTCCACCGCAAAGCTCTGCGGCTTGTTGAACTCCGCCTCTTGCCACGACGCGCCCCTCCCCTCAATGATCACGTCGTCATAGGCCAGAGGCGGGTTCTTCTCAGCATAAGCCACACGTACTTCGCCCGCGCCAAGAGGGCGGACCACAGTGGGCAGGTCGGTGGCAAAACGAGCCACAGGCGCCCAGTGGCGGTGCATGTTACCGTTCTCCACGTAGCCATCCCACCACCAGGTCATCGCAGTGCCCATGGTGCCGGCCATGACGCCCGCCCAAGCTCCATTGTGCAGATGTAACCCGTCTGGATCACGCGTCTCACTTTCGCCACCACTGCCGCCGACACCGAACTCACCCACCAGGAAAGGTTTCTTGTAGGCCTCCAGAAAGTACTCGGCGGCCTGGATCACCTCTTCCACCTTGTCCATGCCGCTGTAGGTGTGGCTTTGCGTGTACTCTATCTCGGGCAGGGACCAGACCTTCTCGTCGCCTAGCCCGCCACCGAAACTGGTCGTGATGATGTGAGCGTAGGGGTCAATCGAGCGCAGGTACCGCGCCATTTCCTGGTGCCACGCCGCCACGACATCCGACTCGTAGCCATCGATGTAGGTGACCTCGTTCCAGAATTCCCAGGCCAACAGGTTGTCGTAGGTTCCGTACCGCGCCACCAAGTAGCGTAGTCGCTTTTTGTATTGAGTTTTCGCCTGCTCATTCGTCATGAAGTCGATGGGATGCTCACAGGGCCCGCCGCGCCTGGCGTTGTAGGGCGATGCGCCCCAGGACTGCTTGGCGATAAGGAAGCCGTGATAGTCCAGGCAGAGCATGATGTTGATGCCTAGCCCACGGGCACGCCGGAAAACATAGTCCAGCTCCTCCGCGCGATCCTGCTGGTAGCGCCCAAGCTCCTGCCACTCGATCCCAAAACACCATGGGGCCATCCACACCCGGATGTAGTTGCCGCCGACGGAAGATAGTTTCCCAAGCCAGTGGTCATAGTCGTTTAGGCCACCGCGCGAGTACCAGCACATGTTTTCACCCACAAGCACCTGGGGCTTGCCGCTGTCGAAGCTCACCAGCCGCGCGTCGGGGCCAGCGACCCTGAGGAACCCCGGGCGGTTCGACGGCGCCACTTCCAGTGAGCCCTCCAGCAGGGGCGCATCGAAGCCCTGCCGCCGTACTACATACCGGTGTATACCCACCTCCCCAGGGCAATAGCGGACGAAGAACTTACCCGGGCCGGTTGGCCGTGCTTCCTTGCGGTCGCCGACGCTCTCAAGGTCCCACACGACGTCGTTCCAGTCATTCAGCTCCAGCCCCTCCCCGCCGACCGCGAAACTTGCCTGGACCTTGTCATCCTGGCCAGCATAGAACTCCACCGACAAGGTGCCCCTCTTGTGGTTAGTCAAAGGGTAGAAAGCAAAGCGGAGCTGCTTGACGTCGCCCCAGTCCTGGCCCCTGAGGTCCATGGTCAAGCCCGGGTGAGAGCTGTGCTTCTCGACCGGAAAGTCCGCCCGTAGAGCGCCTACCCCGGAGCGCACAATCTCACGCTCGACAACGACCGGAACGCCCGCACCTTGCCACCTGGGATCGTCCGCCTCGAAGTCGCCAATCACGACTTCAGTGCCGTCCTTCCTTACGAGCCGTACATCGTCAAGAACATAGGAGATGGAATCGCCGCCGACCCACGCATTGGCCGACAAGTAGAACTTGAGCAGCCTCATGTCGCGCAGGCGTTCAGCCAGAGGTGTCACGACTACTTCGTGCTGCACACGGAAGAAGGCTGGGACTACCAAGCAGCGCCCGGAGGGCGTCGTGAACGCCGCATCTACGGCTATCTGGGCTGGGTCATAGGGATTGTCCGGCACGTCAACCACAGGCACTTCCGTCTCGAAGATGTCGTAGGCAGCGACGGTGGGAGGAGCCGGCGTGTCCTGGGGAAGAGCCCCGCTCGCCGCGCCGAGGCATAACAAAGCCACTGTCGCGATGGTTGCCGGGTAACGCATTTCATCACCTGGCCTGAAGCACTTAGGCTATGGGGCGACCTCTCGCTGTCCCGGCGTTCGCCACGCGGATAGTTCCGTGCGCTGATCTGGCAAACCTTCCACAACCTGCGTGCTGTGTCTGCAAGGAGCCTTGCGGAGGACGGACGACAGCAGTGGAGAACCTTAGCTCCAGACGCGGGGGCAGCAAGCCGGGCGACCCTACTGCCCCAGTGGCTGAGACTCCCGCGCAAGACCATGGAGGAACGAAAAATGCCCTTCGCCAGACTGCCCGAATCCCTAAACCAGGCCGCCAAGCCCGAGCAGTTGCAGCAAGCTTATTCCTACGCCCAAGAGCGCTTCGCAGAACTGGGCGTCGATTGCGAAAAGGCCATCGAAGCCGCCCTTGCCGTACCCCTGTCGGCCCACTGCTGGCAAGCGGATGACGTGACTGGGCTAGAAGCCGGCGCCGAAACCCTCGACAGCGGGGGCCTCAAGGCCACTGGCAACTACCCAGGGGTTGCAACCACCGGCGACCAGATTCGCCAGGACTTCGAGGTGGCTGCGAAACTCATCCCCGGCGCCCTGCGCTTCAACATCCACGCTATGTATGCCGAGACCGGCGGCAGACCCGTTGCCCGCGATGAGCTAGATCCCAGACATTTCACTGCCTGGGTGGACTGGTGTAAGGACCATGGCTGGGGCCTGGATTTTAACCCTACCTGCTTCGCCCACCCCATGGTGGCGGACGGGCTAACGTTGTCACACCACCGCAAGACCGTGCGGGACTTCTGGGTGCGCCACTGCATCGCCTCGCGCGAGATAGCGCGCTACTTCGCTCGCCACCTGGGCCCAAGCGTGTGCAACATCTGGCTCCCCGACGGCCGCAAGGACAGCACCGTAGACCGCCGAGGTCCACGTGAGCGTCTGGCGAAGGCCCTGGATACTGTGCTCGCCCACAAGATGCCCGGAGTCATCGACACAGTGGAGAGCAAGCTGTTCGGTATAGGCGTCGAGGATTACACAGTGGGCAACCACGAATTCTATCTCCTCTACGCTGCCACCCGAGGCTGCGGAATCTGCTTCGATATGGGACACTTCCATCCGACAGAGAGCGTCGCTGACAAAATCTCTGCCACGGCGCTGTTCGTCAAACACATTCTGCTGCACGTGAGCCGTGGCGTGCGTTGGGACAGCGACCACGTGGTGCGGCTCAACGACGAGCTACGGGCACTGTGCGACGAGGCCGTGCGCAGCGGGGCTATGGGCAGACTGCTGTGGGCCACAGACTTTTTCGACGCGAGCATCAACCGCATCGCTGCATGGGTGCTGGGTCTGCGGGCCGTGCGCAAGGCTCTGCTCTTCGCCCTGCTCGAACCATATAAGCTTGCAGCGGAAGCCGAACGAGTGGGCGACGGCGCGGCCAAGCTGGCTATCGAGGAGTTGCGGGCCGAACTGCCCTTCGGCGCCGTCTGGGACTGGGCATGCCATAAGGCGGACACACCTCTGGGACTTGCCTGGCTCGTAGATGTGCGCCGATATGAGGAGACGGTCCTGTCACAGAGGGGCCGGTAGAGGCACCGGGCCACACGACGAGAGCCGAGCAAACATTGGAAGCAGAGGCCAAGGAGCAACAGTCTCCACCCCAAATTTCACTCCTCCGTTCCAGACCCGTGCCGGTACGCCTCAATTCGGTGGGCCCTGTCGCTCCCGCTCCGCTTGCTTCGGGGTGGGGGGCCAGTCGCCCTTGAGGAGGCGGTCGTTGGTCTCGTGCATCCACCGATCCACACGCCCGCGCAGCTTTGCCAGTACGCTCCTGTAGGCCGGATCGCTAGCCAAGTTGTTCATCTCCAGCGGGTCGGCCACCAGGTCGTATAGCTCCTCCGCCGGACGCCGTACTGCATAGTACTCATCACACACGGCCTGTCCAGCCGGACCGTTCCACACGTCCAGCGGCAGATAGACGAGCGGACGGTCACCAAAGTTGCGAATGTACTTGAACCGGTTCGTTCGGACGCAGCGCATGGGGTTGTACCTGTCGTGCCACGTCATTTCGATGAAGATGTCTTCGCGTGGTACATAGCTCTCGGCCCAGTCCAGCAGGCCCAGAAAACTGCGGCCGTCAATACCGGTAGGCGCTTGGCCTCCTGCGAACTCCACCAGCGTCGGTAGCAGGTCACAGTTAGTGAGCAGCTCATCGTGCACGGAACCGTCGTCCCAGCGCCCAGGCCTTCGCATCACCAACGCCGTCTTTGTGCCCGGGTCATAGCACGTACCTTTCGCCCGCGGCATAGCCAGACCGTGGTCTGTGGTGAACAGCAACAGCGTGTTATCCGCCAGGCCTGTATCGTCCAAGGTCACGCGCACGTCGCCCACTGTCTCGTCCAGCGCGTAAACCAACCCATTCAGGTGAGCGATGTCCTCCCGTATCCCCGGTCGATCTGGGAGCCAAGGCAACAGCGCAACCCCATCTGGGTCGTCCACTCGGTAGTCTTCCTGCGCGTAGGGACGGTGCGCCTCCCCAGTGCCTAGGTTCACAAAGAAAGGACTGTCGCCACCAATCGGGGCGCGCTGGCGAAGCCACTCCACCAGCGCGGCGCTGAGCTCGCACGCCTTGCTGCCCTCGGCCTCAACGCGCTCGTAGCCCAGGCCCAACGGGTCGCCACTGGCCTCGTGCTGCACGCCGAAGAGATGCGTGCTGTAGCCCAGTTCCCGCAAGTACATTGGCAGCGTCCGCACACCCGGGTTGATCTCCCACCCGATATGCGCTAGTCCGCCCAGGCCGGTGTTGTGAGGATACAGTCCGGTCATGATACTCCCTCGGCTGGGAGAACACTGAGCCGCCGAGCAGTGGTAGTTGTTGAAGCGCACCCCGTCAGCCGCCAAGGCGTCGATATTGGGCGTGCTAACCCCGGCGCCATAGCAACCGCAGTACTGCCCAAGGTCGTGGCAGATAATCATCACGATGTTGGGTCTACTGGGACGCAAGGGGGCTGATCCTCCCTTGTTGTAATCACGTGGCTTCAGCAGTCCTTTGGCGCACTGCGCCCATATCGCGCGGACGTGCGGGCCACCTTGGCTATGAGCCTCGGGCTCCTTCCTGGCCTTCCACAGAAACGGTTCTGTGGGCCCGGGCCGCCTTCATCATGCCGCCGATCAGATAGCTAACGATAAGAAGGGACATGCCGCCCGCCATTACCAGCACCACGACCAGCGCGACCTGTGGCAGCCCCAAATAGGTCTTCAAGACCACAGCCGTGGCAGCCGCCAGAATTCCTACTCCGAAAAGTGCCCGAAGCTCCGCGCCCTTTACATAACGCGTGGCGAAGGTCCCCAGTTGCGTGCCAAACACGGCCCCGAGGAGCATCATTAGCGCTATCAGCAGGTCCACGTTGCCCTTGAGCGCGTGGGTGAAGGTCCCGTAGGCGCCAGTCACGACCACGCTGAGCAGTCCAGTCCCCACGGCCACATGCGTTGGACAGCCCACGAGATATACTAGGGCCGGTAGCATGATAAAGCCACCGCCCACGCCCAGCAGGCCCGAGAATATCCCTGTGATCAGGGAAGTCGCTACGATAATCCACACCGACACATCCTGGATACAGGCCACCTTGCAGGACACCAGAGGGGGCACGCGCAGCTTGTGCAGCCGACTAGCAATGTCCCACGTGACGCGGTCCTCGACCTCGCAGCTCACCGGGCCTTCACCCTGGACGTCGGCTCCTTTCTCCACCCCACGCCTACACCGGGCCGCTCGCAGCGCTTCCACAAAGGTGAAGAGC
>JAKORR010000106.1 GCA_029777735.1 Armatimonadota bacterium
GGCAACAGCCCTGGCACGTACCACAGGAAGCAGTGGTTCACCTGGTCCCGCAGCACTGCTCGGTAGCTGGCCATTCCGCAGTTGACCACCGCGACCTTCAAGCGGACGTCCAGCGCCGCAACCCACAGCGCCAGTGTGCCGCCCATCGAGTGGCCGATAACGCCGAGGCGTTGAGCGTCTACCTCCGACCGACTACGCAGCACATCTACGCCCGCCATAGCGTCGCTGATCATCAGCGAGGCGAGGGTCCGGCCTTGCAGGATCTCGCACAGGGCTAGGAAACGCTCGTAGTCTGGGCCGCGCAGCAGGGCCCCTTGGCGCTCCTCGAAGGCCACCGAGTCAGGGGCGAGAACTACAAAACCCGCCTGCGCCAACCGCTCCGCTACTGCCTGCGACACGTCGCCAGCTATGCCCACTGGCTCACTCTTGCCCCACTGGTACTGGCCGTTGTGCTGGTGCAGTGCCAACACCGCCGGGCGTGGACCGCGCAGGCCCCGGGGTACCAGCAGGTACGCGGGAATCAGTTCCTCGCCACGCCTGTACCGTAGGTAGTGGATCTCGTGGTCGTCGCGCGACCACACATCCAGCGTCTCGACTTGAGGCTCACCGCGGCGGGGAAGCCCGCCGATACGCTGCACTAGCCAATTTCGGAGGTTGCTTAGCCCTATCGAATCCCGCGGATGGGGCGTTCGCATCCGTGCGTACCTCCCTTGCTTTCCTCCGCTCCCCTAGAGATTGTACAGCCGCTTGGCGTTGAGGCCTAGGATGAGCCGCTTGTAGTCGTCGCTGATGCGCGCCATGAGCACTCGGGCTAGGGGCGGACGCGGGTCGATGAAGGGATTGTCGCTGCCGAAGGTTATGCGCTCGGGGTCGGCATGGGTGACCATGTACTCCAGCCCGCCGTAGAGCATCCCGGAGCCTGTGAGGTCCAGATACACGTTCTCATGCCGCCGGGCTTCTACGCAACTGGTCTCAAGGACGCTCCAGCCGCTAGCGGCATGTCCGATGACGAAGGAAGCCCCCGGGTACTCGCCCGCCAGCGCGGCGATTACACTGGGTGCGCCGTGCGGATCGCCATCCCAGCAGTGCGATAGCACAGTGAGGCCTCTGGCGCTGGCATACTCATACACTGGCCGATAGCCCTCACCCGAGGCCCGATAGCCGTGCAGCGACGGATGGAGCTTAAAGCCCACTATACCTTCGGCCTCCCAGCGCGCAATCTCCGCTTCGATGACCTGCCGCGGCCGGTTGGGATTAATAGTCACGAAGGGCACGATGCGGCCCGGGAACTCGCGCGCCGCTGCATAGGCCTGATCGTTGCCTATCCTCTCGTCGGGGCCTATGGCCACATGAGGAGCTACAATGCTGACAGTGATGCCACACACGTCCATGGACCTGACCATGGCCGGCGCCCAGCCGCCCTCGCGCACCCAAAAGTTATACCACGGACCCATGTGACAATGTGCATCGATCACCAGTTCCCCGGTCAACTCACCGGCCAGGCATTTGTACGTGAGAGCGGAAGGACTCATTGCTGCACCTCTCTCGCTCGGACTAGCCCCCGCCGGAGCCGGGCGCCTCATGCTCCCGGCAGCACGACCCGCAGATCGAACTCAACCGTCGCACTCTGGCCCGCCACCAGATCGCGCGGCTCGCCCACAAGCCAGCAGAGAAATACAGCCTCGCCATGAATGATCGGCGTCGTGAAGGCGGGCACTCCCGACCACTTGATATTCTCCACCCGCAGCTCGGCTCCCTGCCGCGTGATTGCGCTGATCAGAGGGTTCACGGGATCCAGTGGCCACTCGCCGCCATAGGACCGCCCCTTCTCAACCTCGCCGGGCTTGAGGGTGTGGCGGAGCAGGCCTTCGATAGTGCGCAGTTGCCAGCGCACCATGCAC
>JAKORR010000107.1 GCA_029777735.1 Armatimonadota bacterium
CACATCGACGGCCACGGTAGGATGACCGTAGACTTTGCCACCGGGCCGCTGGAGTACGAGCGCAGCGAAGTGGACCAGCTCGACCTGGCCTATGCGCTGACGGTGCACAAAAGCCAGGGCAGCGAGTACCCAGCCGTGGTCTTCGCGGTGCACTCGAGCCATTACATCATGTTGCGGCGCAACCTGCTGTACACGGCCTTGACGCGTGCCCAACGCATGGCCATTCTGGTGGGCGACCGCCGAGGTCTCTGGCGAGCTATACGCACGGCGCCCGCCCGTGAGCGCCTGACGCGCCTGGCCGCACGCCTACGCGGCGACCTGTCTGCCGACGCCCCTGACCTGCCCTACCTCCCGGACCTACTGGGCCTCGACGACTAAGCGTGGCGCTTGCGGCCAGCGCTGCCCTGCAACAGCAGAATGCTTGCGCTCGGCGCGGAACTCTCTCTGCCCAGGTGAGCTATAGACCGCACTTCATAAGTCATCCCCAAGAGCCCGTGACTGTGGGTTAGGGCGGAAGGGGGCACGCCAGAGTTATCGCGGCCTGGTGCGTTAGGTCGTGCCCCTAGAGTGTCCCCGCCCCCTAACGCCCTTCCCTCAGGTCCAAGAGCAGCGAGATAAAGGCGGAGGTCGTGAGCCTGACGTCATGGCGCCTTTCGCTATCAAGCCACGGCTTACCGCTCACCGCGGTGTGCGAATCGTGAGCCGTGTCGAGGCTGCCTCGATATCGTCTACTGTCAGTAGAAGAACACCCTGTCAGGTTCTTAGGCATCTGCTCAGAGCGGACCTGCGCCTCAGGCACTAGGGTCTCCAACCTTCGCAGATTGACGGCACGAACCATGCCCGATGCTGCGCCGCAGGACCCTCTAGCTCCGACGCGAATATCCTTTTCGCACCCCGGTAGCCCCTGTTCGCCTGTGGGGCGAAGGCGCCACGGCCCCGGGCATCCTTCACACATGGGAGAATAGGAGACGCTCATGGGACAGCCCCTCCACAAGCCAACCAAGGTCAAGACCCAATACTTTACCCCGGGTTTCCACTCGGACGTGATCTGGCTCGAGGACCAGCGTGATTATGCGGTGGTCTTGATGGGATGCACGCGCCAGTACCTCGACGGCTGCCGGGCGGACGACCGCTATGGGGTGTTCTTGCACGAGCTGACCTACCTCAAGCCCTACGTGGACAGCAATCCCGGCGAGGGTGAATTTCTGCGCGCCCTCATCCGGGCCAGGCGCGTCGGCACTGGCGGTGCCCACTCCCTACCGTCCGAGACGATCATCAGCGGCGAGGCCATCGTGCGCAACTTTGTCCAAGGCCGCCGCTACCACGAAGTGGTGCTTGGCGACCGCCCTTGGGTACTCATGCTCTGGGACGTCTTCGGCCACGTGAGCCAACTTCCGCAGATTGCCGTGGGCTGCCGGTTCCAGGCAGTCATTTGGTCCAAGGACATCCGCGGTGCGCACCCACTCTTCTACCAGCTCGGCCCCGACGGAACGCGCATACTGACCCGCCGCCTCATGTACGGCTTCAGCGACAACGGCGGAGAAGAGGACCTGGAGTACCTGCGGGCCTGCGTTGCGGAGGCGGAATCGCTCGGACTGGACGTGGACCTGCGTCTGGACTGCAACGACTTCCGGCCACCACGGCCGTGGGTGGTGGGCCGCACAGCGGAACTGGCACGCCGGACACCGCCTATCGTCGTCTCGGGCCAAGCCCACCGCCGTTACTTCAAGCACCTTCGGCAGGCCGAGCGCCGTGGTAGTATCTTCATCCCCACGACCGCTCGCGACTTCGAGTGGCACCACCAGGGCACGGGCGTGGCCCACATCGACCTGAAGATTGCCAACCGCCTGTGCGAGAACACGCTGGTGAACGCCGAGAAGTTCGCGGCTGTAGCCAGCCAGTTTGGGGCGCGATACCCCTGGGAGGCGCTGGACAAAGGCTGGCGCCAAGTGCTTTTCAGCCAGCACCACGACGCCATTACAGGCCCCTGCTGCGACCGCTCCTACTTCGACCTCATGGACGGCTACCGAGAGGCACTAGAGCTGGCCAGCCAAGCGCTGGACCGCTCGCTGACCTATCTGGCGGGCGCCGCAGACACGACTTGCACTGACGTCGGAGCCCTCGCAGCGTTGGTGATCTTTAACTCCTTGAACTGGGAACGCACGGACGTGATCGAGGTGGACCTAGAATTGCCCCGCGCCGTCTCCTCCTTCGCGCTGCGGACGGCCGAGGGCGAGGGGGTGCCCTTCGAGGTCATCCAGGCCTCAGGCCCCGGCGACAAGGTCCGCTGCGCGCGGGTGCGGGCGCTGGTTACTGTACCGGGGATGGGCTATGCGACCGTCCATGTCGTGCCCTCGACCGACCCGCTGCCTCTGGTCGAGAAGCTGCCTTCGGCCGACGTAGTGGAAATCCAGAACGAGCACTACCGAATGACGATTCGCGCGGACGCGGGCGGCGGCATCACGAGCCTTTACGACAAGGACCTGGACCGCGAGCTGGTTAATCCAGACAGCGGACCAGCGAACGAGCTGGTCAGCATTGAGGAAAACATGAGGGAGCATCGCGAGCCGCCGTGGGAGGTAATGACCAAGGTGGGCGGCGCGCGCTACCACAGCCGCGACCGGGCGGCGAAGCTGGAGGTTTGGTGCGGCCCGGTGAGTACCCGCGTGCGTGTGTCAGGGGCCTTCAAGGACTGCCGCCGTGTGCAGGAGATTGTGCTGGTGCGCGGCTCCCGGCGGATTGAATTTACCACGGAATTGTGGCGCTACCGAGGCATGGATCATCTTCACGTCATTGCCTTCCCGGTGCGGGTGGCCGGGGGCGTGCCTGTCTTTGACGATCGCTTTGGCTGCCTGGTAAAGTGTAAGAGCCGCGGCTATCTAGACTTCCGCACCTGGCAGTGGCGCAACTACTCGGACTGTGGAGCACGGCGGCTCTATCAGTGGCTTGACCTGTCGCGGTCGGTCACACTGCGCTTCGGCGACGGAGCAACGGTCAACTTGGGGAGCACCGCCTTTGTCATCGCGCAGGATCGAGAGATAGAGACGATCGCCTATCCACTGCAGGAAGCGCTGGTGGGCAAGGGCGTTCCCTGCACGATCTTCTACGACGACTGCGAGCGCGAGCGCCGGGCAGGCCTCCCGCACGAGGACAGTACCATGCCCCGCGAGACACCCAACGAGGACCTGTCCTGGGGCACTAGCTTTCGGTTCATCCTGGACGTGGGGGAGAGCAATGAGTACCTGCAGGGGCTTCTGCAAAAGCTCCCAGCGAGCATGGTCAAAAGCCTGCGGGACGAGCGTGAGGCTAAGGGCGTGGCCATGCGGCTAGTGATGGAGCGGGACATAGAGATGGACCTGTGGGACCAGCCGACGCCTGCGCCTTGGCCGCCGCTGCCGACTGTCATCATCAGCGCCAAGACAGCCAGAGACCTGCACGGGGCCGTCGACGGCCTGGCGCGACAGATTGGCACACAGGGCGGCGCGGAGCTGCCCACTCAGGCAAAGGCCGCGGATGACCTGCCATGGGATGACCATGGCGTCGCGCTGCTCAACCGCGGCACGCCGTTGGCCTCGGTCGAGAACGATGACACTCTGGCGCTCATCTTCATGCACTCAGTGCGCTGGTCGCGGGCACACCTGGACTTCAAGCCTGTGGCTGAGCACAAGACACACCGCTTCGAGTACGCGCTGTATCCTCACGCGGGCGACTGGCGAGAGGGGCGCGTGCCTTGGGCGGCCTACGAATACAACAACCCGCTGATGGCCGTGCAGTCCGATCCTGGGCCGGGAGCACTGCCCTCCCGGCTCAGCTTCCTCGCTTGGGACGGTGACGGCATTGTGACGGCGATGAAGGCTGCTGGCTTCCCGCTGGCAAGCCAGGAGCCGGTGCCAGAGGAACGGCCAGTGCAGATTGTGGTACGGGCCTACGAACCGACAGGCTTTGCCGGGCGTGCCGGTTTGAGCTGGTTTACGGGTTTGACTAGCGCGCGGCGCACTAACCTGCTCGAAGAGCCGCAGCGAGAACTGAAGCTGCGCGACGGCGTCCTGAGCCTGAGGCTGCCGGGCTTTCACATCGAGACTGTGGCGCTTGACGTGGCGGCACCTGGGATAGACCTGGGCCCCGAGGAGTTGGGCAAGCGCATCGAGACAGGGCAGCCGGTGTACTTCGCGCACTGGCAGCACAATGCCGGCGCAGCGCCGCTGGGCTACTCGCCCGTTGGCCTGAGCCTATGCGGCGAGGTGAAGCTCGACACTCACGTCCCGCAGGGCTGGTACACGGTAAACAGGCTGAGGGTGGGTCTGGTGAACAACCTCGGCGCGCCGGTGGCAGGGCGCGTGACCTTTGATCTACCGCCGGGCTGGCGCACGGTGCCCGAGGAGGTGCCTTACCGGCTCGCGGCGCACGAGAGCAATGAGGTGCCGGTCACGCTAATCTTCGACGACCGGAAGTCCAGGCGCGGCGTCGTGAGGGCTCGCCTAGAGCACCAGAGCCAGACCTACGAGGCTCTCGTGGAGGTGGGCGAACCCGCGCAGCTTATCTGGGACGTCAGGCCCACCAAGCGCGGCGTGACCGTCGGTGTGCGCAGCGACTACCCACAGCCCGTGATTGTCGATGCCTACGCCGTGGCGCCGCATGAGCTGTGGGGCGAGGTGGTCGAGGGCGCGCGTCTCGGTCTTGTCGAGCCGCGCTATCAGCGCCTCGTGGTACCCCAGGGCAAGCGGGTAACGTGGCGCGTTGCGGTCGAGGGCGACGTGGACGCTTGGCTGACTATCAAACTCGCTTGGCACGGGCGCGTCGCATATCATCAGGTGCGCCTGTCGGGGCGATAAGGGCCCAGCCTCCCGCGCCTGGGCCGGTGTCCCCAGGGGGAACAGGTCACTGGGCCTGCCTGTGCCTTCGCGGCCTCAGAGAGCGTCGCCCTATGGGGCAACAGCCATCGCGAGGGAAGGCTTCGGCGGGTTGGGAGCCCCAGTGAGTATGGGGCAGAGCCGATCCCCTTGTCGACGCCGGATCATCAACGAAGGAGTGTCTTTGCTGTGCAATACTCAGGTGGCTTTGGATTCTTTGACTTCGCCTCTGTGCAGACCTATCCGCTGGCCGAGCGGCCCAACACGCTCCGCGGCGACCAGCTTATATGGCCAGAGCAAGTAAGAGCGCAGGGCCTGGCTGTGCGCGAGGATGTGCGGCACGTCGCCGAGCACATCGTCGATGCGCGCCAGGCCGGGCGTCAGGTGTTCTGGATGATGGGCGCCCATTCGCTCAAGCTTGGCCACAGTCCACTGATGATCGACCTTATCCGCCGGGGCCTCATCACTCTTGTGGCAACACAGGGCGCCGGGACAATCCATGACTTCGAGCTAGCGCTTATCGGTGAGACCAGCGAAAATGTACCACGAGCCCTCCCAGAGGGCCTCTTTGGCATGGCCTACGAGACGGGCAAGTACATGAACGACGCGCTGGCGGAGGGCCACCGCCGCGGTCTGGGCTATGGCGAAACCCTGGCCCGGTTGATCCTAGGCGAGGAAATGCCCTACCGCGTCGAGTGCAAGCACCCGGACTGGAGCATCCTGGCGGTGGCCTTCCAGGCGGGTATCCCGGCCACAGTACACTGCACCATCGGCACAGACATCATCGACCAACACCCGAACTTCGACGGTGCAGCCAAGGGCGGCTGCAGTGGGCGGGACTTCGGAGTCTTTGCGGCGCGGGTGTGCGATCTGGCCGGCGGTGTGGTGCTCAACATCGGTTCAGCCGTGACAATGCCGGAGGTACTGCTGAAGACAGTATCGATGGCGGCGAATGTAGGTCACCCCCCGGAGGGAATGCTCACGGCGGACTTCGACCTACGCCCGGCGGATCCAGAGAAGGAGGGCGACCCTTCCACGCCGGACTACTATTACCGTGACCTCAAGAGCGTAGTGGTACGGATACCACGGGCCTTCAACGGCCATGGGCACTACATCGAGGGCAACTTCCTTGACACCATCCCACAACTCTGGACGGTGCTGGACAGCCTGAGCAAGTAAGTAGAAGTAGTAGACGAGAATCCAGCCGCAACCGAACGACTCAAACGCGCTACCTTCTCCGAGGAAGCTGTTCCTGGCACCGGTGGCGCACTTTTGCCTTGCTCTGTCGCTGGACCCAGCCCGGGCTAGGGCACGAACTCGATGTCAGCGGCCCAGATCGTTCCCGTGCCTCCTACCTTCGCTGTTCCGTGCGTTCCGATAATGATCGACCCAATTTGGTCAATGTCCAGCCTATCGTTCTCGTCCCTCGACCAACCGCCCAGCTTCAGGTCTGCGAAGGGCACCGTCAACGTCGTCCACTCGGCACTCGCAGGCGGTTCTACGCAGTACTGCGAACCGTCGCGCTCAACCACGCTCACCAGCAGTCCCTTTAGACCTTCGGGCAGCACCGCCCTATACTTGAAGCGCAGCGCCGTATAGCCCTCCAAGTCGAAGGCCGGAACAATGGTACTGGGCAGCGCGAACATGTGCCGCCCGCCGGGGAAGGTGAAGTCGAATCTCATGCAGGGCTTGCCGTCAGGGCCCTCGTTGGGCGTGGTGACCGTGCCCTCGGCGGCTGGGTCCTTGCTTACTGTCCAGACGCCTGGGCCGTCGCCCGTGACTCGCAGCGGCTGGGTGGGCTTGTAGGGCTCACTGGTCAAACGGGCGTCACTGAGCTCGAAGGTGCCCTTGGCCGCCCCGTCTATGATCAAGCCCAGCCACACCTTGTCCAAGTTATCCCACTCAATCTGGCCGCTGGCGTCCTGGCTGAAGGCGGCCTGTGCCAGCG
Organism: Armatimonadota bacterium; assembly: GCA_029777735.1. GTDB lineage: Bacteria > Armatimonadota > Zipacnadia > Zipacnadales > FEN-943 > JAKORR01. The sequence goes on from JAKORR010000107.1 coordinate 6,799, forward strand.
ACGCCACTGACAGTCGTCCATCGGTGAACTCCGGGGAGGGCTCCACTGGCGCTGCAACCTTATACCATACCCCGCCCCCCTTCTCGAAGACCACCAGCGCAGGTCGGACTGCCTCAGCGCCCTCGATTTTGAGCCGATAGCGTATTGCCACGGCCTTGGTGCCGGTGGGCATGCCCTTCAGCGGCCTTTCCAACGCCAGGAACCGCCGTTCCTCACCTGGCTTGTCGAAGGACACCTTGAGGGCGGTGCGATCACCGTCCGCTCCAGCAACCATCTCCGTCTTCACCTTCAGTCCACCGATGGGCACCGGTGTCAGTCCCTCGACGCCGGAAGTACCGCCCAAGGGCATGTTCACCTCGCCCTGAGACCAGGCAACACCTGCCGCCAGTACGATAAACACAACTACACTCACGATACCCGGGTATTTGGTCTTCGTGGCTGCTCACCCCTTTTGCAGGCTCAGATTGACGCCGGTCAGCTATCCCGCGACTACTGCGGGCTGTTAACCAGCTGGATGTTGTCCAGATAGAACACTCGCTTGTCGGTGGCGGTGCTGCTGAAGCCACACCACGTGAGGACCTTCCAGTCCGGGCTTCCGGTACTCAGGCCCTCGAACGCCGTCGCCTTCCCACCCGGCAGCGTGACAGTCATCGACCAGGTGCCGTCAGCCTCGTCGCCGAGCCGAGCCACGAGCTCGAAGTGCATCCACTCTCCGACGGGCAAGTCAAGAACGGGCTTGCCGCCCACGACAAGCTGGCCGTTGCGCACTGAGAAGCTTGGGCCGACCTTGTACGGGTTCGACGAGTCGCGCCACTCGTGATACATGATGACTCCCTCTTCGATCCGCATGTCGAAGCTACAACGCGTGATGCCCTCGGTATGGTTGGGCAAGTAGTAGAAGTGAGGGTTGTAGTCGTGCTGTAGACCCGGAGCGTCCACAATCTTTAGGCAGTGCTTGCCGCTCGCCGCCAACTCGTCGGTGACGGAGATAGACGCCGCGCCCTCGGTGTAGACCTTGGCTCTGGCCGGCTGGGCCCCCACCGGCGAGGCCTCGAAGTCGTCGTTGATCTTCAGCGGTGGCGGAGGTGGCGGATCAGGCGCGAATTCGACCTCTGGTAGCTTACTCTCAAGGTCCTGGGCGAGCTTGATCCAGACCGGATCCCCGTATGCGCCCGCCTTCGTGTAGTCAAAGGGCACAAAGCCTATCTGGGGCGCTGGTGAGTCGGGCTGCAGGCGAAAATCGAAGTTGTCTGGGTCCACGAACTTCGGGTCGGCAACGATGGATCCCTTGTCCCAGCCCCTCTCCTGTCGCTGCTCCAAGGTCAGCCCTTGGAAGTCTACGGGCTTGCCCGACGCATCCCAGTAAAGGTTGTTGCGGAAGATGACATTGTCGTCGTTGATGCGCCCGGCTGTGACCAGCTCGCCATCCTTCCAGTACACGATGTTGCGCTCGTAGGTGAAGGAGATGTGCTCCTCGACGCGGGAGCGCTGCACCTGACCGTCCATGCTAAAGGCGAGAATATTGTTGCGCACCACGTTCTCCCGCCCGTAGTGCTGGTGGTACGTTCCTGTCTTGACGTTGTACACTAGATTATTCTCCATTACGATGTACGAGCTGCCCTCGTCGTTGTACAGACCCCATCCGCCCCGCCCATACTTGTCGTAGGAGTATACGTGGTGGATGCGGTTGTTGCTGACCGTAGTGCCCTCCGAGGGCCCCAGCGTGTATACGCCGCCCATGTCGCTGAGCACGCCCCAGCCCAGATGGTGGATGTGGTTGAAGTCGATGGTGTTGCGCTTAGCCAGGCTCTCGGCATAGCCCCAGCGCCACCCAACAGAGATACCTGTATAAAAGAAGTCCGAAATATCGTTGTGAGTGACCTTGTTGTCGCCGCTGTGTCCGATCCAGACACCGTGGGCGCCGGTGAACACCCGCGCGCCCGAGTGGATGATGTTGTTGTCCACTGTAATGCGTCCCGTGCGGTTAGCTAAGTCGGCCTGGATGACGGTCTCGCCGATGCGCACGCCTCCGGCCGCCATGTCGTGGATAAAGGTGCGCTCGACACGACAGTCCCAGCACCCGCGGCGGATCCAGACAGCGTAGATGCCGATGTGGCCGATTTCACAGTCCTCCAAGGCCACGTTACACGCACCATCGGCCATGACCACCGCTGGTATGCTGACCTCAGCCTGACCATCGCCATGGCCCTGTGGGGGGAGAATGTACTGGCTGTGGCGGAAGGCTAGACCCTTGAGCGTGATGTGCTCCACGGTCATGCCGAGCGCTGGTTCGCCCAGGAAGTGTACAAACTGATCGAGCACTGGAGCCACGACTTCCGCCTCGGTCATGTCCTCGCCGGGCAGCGGCATGTAGTACAGCGTGCCATCGCGGCTGAGAAACCACTCGCCGGGTTCGTCGAGGGCCTCCAGGTAGTTCTCGACGTGATAGCGTTGGCTGGGCGCCCATTGGCAGAAGGCCCAGGGTGCGCCGCCCGTGCAGATCACGGTGTCGGTCTCTGGGTCGAAGCTCGCAACCCGATGGCGAGAAGTCTCCCAGGAGTGATAGGCAACTACCGTGACATCGTTGAGATTCTCGCGGGGCTGGAAATCGCCCGGCCGCGCAAGGAAGGCGCGATTGCTGAGGTTGGTGAGCTGGCCTGTGGCCGGGTCAAGACCATGCTCCACCCTGTCGAGCATGTAATAGTAGAACCTGTTGGGCGATCGTGCCCGCGTGGCGCGCCTGCCGTTGACCCAGAGCTGTTCGAAGTACCACTCGCCTTCCGCAACTCCGGGGACGGTGGTTGTCCAGATGCCCCTCTCCCATGGCCTGAAACCGGTAATGGCCTGGCCGCCTGAGAAGATTGGCTTGGCGCCTGCGGCCGCCTCATAGCTGATGGGGCATGCCTCTGTGCCGCTATCTTCCGGGGTGAAGACCAAGGGCTCACGGAGGAGGTAGTTCCCTCCGGAAACAACAACCCGCACCGGCTGCTGAAGTGGACCGCGTGCCTTAACCCGTCGGATGGCGTCGCGTGCTCCAATCAGTGACGCCAGCGGCCCGTCCGTCTTCGCGTCGTTGGGCTTGGCCAGGTTGCCCGACCAGTTATCGTTGCCATCGGGGGCAACATGGAGAGTGAGGGCACTGGCGCTCTGACATCCGATGACTGCCAGCACACCCACCAGGATTCCCACGCCGATAGATACCGCACTAAAATTCATAGCTGCTCACCTCGTAGTCAGGTGAACAGTACCTTCGAGGTCCACGGCCCAATCCCTGCCCCTACAAATCGAGCTGGTAAATAAGTAGGCCCCGTGTCCTTCTCGCCCGGCATTCCCCTTCTGATCCGCGCTTTGGACTTGGTCAGAAGCGTTTGATCTTCAGCAGCATCTTACGCAGGCCCGACAGCCCCATCACCGACAGCAGCGTTCTCACCAGGCGCTTGCGCCCCAGGTAAAACCGCAAGTAGGCCGCCTTCTTCAGCCGATCCAGCACCTTCGGCGGCAGCGTAGCTCCCTCGCCGTAGACGGGGCGCTTGTAGTAATCAAACTGCGAGAAGTCGACGACGATGGCCTCGCGCGTCCTATCGTACAAGTGCGTGTGAGGCAGAGGTGTCGTGATGGAGAAGGTCACGTCGTCCAGAGGCAACTCCTGGGCGAGTTGCACTGTGGCCCGTGCCTCCTCCAGCGTCTCACTTGGCGCCCCTAGCATGAAGTAGCCGCGCACATGGAGCCCCAGACGCTTGCCTAGTGCCACGGCTTCGCGCACCTGCTCTACGGTGATGCCCTTGCAGTAGATCTCGTCGAGAATGCGTTGACTGGCCGACTCGATGCCGAGGTGAATTATGCGCAGCCCGGCGTCCTTCATTAGGGCCAGCGTCTCTTCGTCCACCCGGTCGGCACGTACGTTGCAGCCCCAGATCAGTCCCACCCGCTCGGCGATGACCTTCTCGCAGAAGGAGCGCATCCAGCCTTTGTCGAGCAGGAAGGTGTCGTCAAGCCACATTAGGCCGTCGATCCGGTAACGGTCGCGCAGCTCGATCATCTCGGCGACCAGGTTTCCCGGCGAGCGGCGGCGAACCCGGCTGCCAAACAGCATGCGCAGCGTGGGCTGGCAGTAGGCGCACTGGTGTGGGCACCCCCGCGACGCCATGATAGATGTGCCCTTGAGACCGTAGCGCACGGCATCGAGCTGGTACCACAGCGAGATATACCTGCGCATGGGCAGCAGGTCCCAGGCCGGGAAAGGCAGCCAG
>JAKORR010000108.1 GCA_029777735.1 Armatimonadota bacterium
GACCGCGCCGGCAAACCCACCTACTTCTTCGGCGGGCGCCCACCTCTTCCCGACCCTCTCCGTCCCGAGGCCCAAAAGGCCCTCCTCGACACCTTGGAGGAGATCCTGGAGGCCTGCGCCGACAACCCTGCTGTCCCCGCCGTTGGCTTCCGCGTCAACGGCAAGATCGGCCTCTGCTGGGGTGGTTCTCAGTTGGGCGCCTCCGACCAGTACACCGGCTACAGCGAGTGGGATGTCGAGCAGTTCCGCAAGGCCACCGGCATCGACGTTCCCGCAGGCCTCGAGCCCACGGCCTACGAGTGGATCCGCGCCAACTGTTGGGACCGTTGGCTCCAGTGGCGCTGTGAGGAGACCGCCAAGCTGTGGCGCAAAGCCCGCGACCTTGTGCGCTCCTACAGGCCCGACCTGCTCCTCATGGCGAGCTGCGATATGCCCAGCGAGACTCCGGCCTGGAACATCTACTGGCCCGAGGGCAACACTCCCCTCCAGTGCATGATCTACCACGGTGTGGACCCGCGGATGTTCCGCGACGAGCAGGGCATACTCATGCAGCGTGGGATGATGGTCAGCGCGGACCGCTATTTCACCCACCAGGGCCAGTACGGCACAAACCACTGGGCTCTCAAGGCCTTCCACTACGCGCGCGGTGGACCGGGCGAGCCCGACGTTGCCAGCATGTACGATGGCCCTCACGGCGCCTGGTGCGAGCTCTACCACAACTACTGGGAGGAGTCTGGCATCTTCCCTCAGGGTGAGTTCCGCACCGAGTTCTGGGGGGCCGCCACCATGGCGCCTTGGGGACGCTACTTCTTCGAACCTGTCGCCTTCAGTCTCCACAACACCAACGCCTACGCTATCAACCTCTTCTCCTGGGAGCGCGGCACCTTCTCCCGTGAGCACGACCTGCGCTCCTTCGCCAGGGCCTTCCGCGCGATTCCCATGGAGCCAGGCGAGGACTTTACGCCCCACGTCAGGTTGATCAAACCCACGTCGCTGACCGCCACGGGAACACGTGCCGCGGACAAGCCCGAACCCGCGCGCGAACCCGAGGGAGAAAGTCTCTGGGCGCGATGGTTCGGCGACCGCCTGGCCCTCTGCAACTTCTCACCTCAGCAGGTGGTCGTGGAGGTCACGTGGCCCACGGCCCTGAAGATGGGCGAGGAGCTGGTCGAGGCAAGTAGGCTCACTTTACTGCGCCGTCAGCCCGGCAAAGCGGTGAAGATCGAGCTGTCCCTGGCGCCCTACGAACTGCTGACCGTCGTGCAGCGCAAGACACCGAGCTAGCCCAGACGCTGGCGGCATGGCTTACGCCGCGCCATGGACGACCGGGGATGTCACGTTGTGGGTTTCGTCGCGACGCATTGCGGAGCTTGCAGTCGGGCAAAGATGAGCCGCCCAGCGGTTCAGCTGCGCTCCTCGATCCTGCCGAGTGCTCAACCCTCTGCCTTAAGCAGTGCTACGGCCCTTACGGGCGAGCTGTCCAGGCCTGCGACGCGCCAGGGCAACCCCATCAGCACGAATCGCGCCTGCGTGACCGCCTGCAGATTTGCCAGCCGTTCGAGGAAGGGAACACCGTCCTTCATCAAGTGATCGTGGACCGCCCGCGACGTCTCCTTATCCCGCCCCAGGCCAAGGGAATCATCGAAGGCCAGCATCTTGATACCCTTGTCTGCTAGAAAGGCCGACGCCTCGGCAGTCAGATGAACAGCCGCCTCCGCCGCGCGCCCCGACGTGAGCACAGCCACGTCACCCGGCTTGAGTTCATCGGCGCCCGCGGCTCTCAAGTCCTCCGCCAGCACATCCGCTCCGTCCGGCAGCGCGCCCAAGTCTATCAGCAGGGCCTCACCCACGAAGGTCTCCACTGGTAGGTCCGCCACCCCCATACCCTCTCCGTAGAAATGCAGAGGCGTCTCCACGTGTGTGCCGATGTGGCTCATCGTGTCGATCTCATTGTAGAAGCTGTCATCCGTCTCGATAACGCCGCGCCGCAGCTCCAGACGGCGTTCTTCCTGACCGGGCACAAGCAACAGAGACAGGTCAACGATTCGGTATCCACACAGGTTCACGTTCATCACCTGCCACGCTATTCCTCAGAACTTGGGATCTTCCTCGCCTCTCCGACGCCGTGCCGCCGCAGCCTTTGCCCACAATGCCCGAGCGGGCGTAGCCTTGGCGCTCCCCGACGGGCGCTCACAACGGCAACCTGACGAGCATCCCCTTCGCCGTCCCGGCCCAGACGTACGTCTTCCCGTCTTCCTGCCCTGCCAACAACGCCGTGACGCGGCTCTCTAACTTGCACCGCCCCACCGGCTTGCCCGTGCTGTCTATGATCACCACTGTGCCGTCCTCGCACCCCACTATCACTCTCGCCCCACCAGCGACGGCTGCGGTGGTCATGCACCACGGCGCCGAGCCCAGCCGCAGGACCCACTGCTGCCCGCCTGCCGCGTTGAAGGCCGTCACGATTCGGTCACGCGTCGCCGCCACCACCCCACACTTACCATCGCCCTCCAGGTCCGCCACCACCACGCCTCGCATATGCCGATAGGGGTACTTCAGCGACGGCCCGAAGCTCTGCGCCCACCGGGGAGTACCATCCGCCGCATACACGCACACCCGGTTCCACGAGCCATTGACATCCATCACCACCTCCTGGTTGCCGTCGCCCTCCAGATCCGCGACGATCAGGTCCTGGCAGTTCATCGAGCTCCAGCCCGCGATAGGAGTGTGTCCTGACGGTAAGCCCGTGAAGCCGTAGCTCACACTCCATGTGGTCCCGTCCACAATACCGATATCATTCACGCCGTTGGGCATCTTGGCCGCCAGTAGCCGACGCTTCCCATCAGGCATCACTAGCACCGCCATCCGCCACACTGAACCCCAGTACTGCGGCACGCGCTTGATGAGCTGCCCCTGGGCGTCGATCACCTCAATGGTGCATGCGCTGCCAACGAAGGCCTGTGTCCCCTCCCCCGTCAGATTGCCCGTCAGCAGCCCACTGATTCCTGGCAGGTCCTGCTTGAACCAGTAAGTCTTCCCCGTGGCGTACAGGTCCGGATGCATTACCGACTGGAAAGTCCACTTGACTGTGCCTATTGTGTCAATAGCATGGACTTTGTCGTCCTTGGTCCCCAGAAGCAATAATCTGGCTTCCGGCCAGTAGCAGTACGACATTAGCTCTGCACCCACCTCGATTGGCCTACCTGTCCCCCCGTTGGCTCCCACCGGGACGACGCGCTTGCCTCCCGCTATGGCATACAGCACGGGACCGTCCTCTCCCTGGCCCGACTGTGCTGGACCGGGCAGAATCCCTCGCACCTCATCCTCCACCGTAACGGCCCAGTCTGGCTCAACGGTGGACACTTCAGCCTCGGCTGCTTGGGCCGCACTCATCTCGGGCCTGCTTGCCTCTGTGGCGATCTGCTGCAGCTTCTCGCCTAGCGCCTGGGCTGCGGCTGCCGGCAGGACCACACCCGTAAGGCTATGGCGTCCCTTCTCGACCTCGATCCATACCAGGCCTTCACCCTCTCGCGCAGGCTTGCAGGGCTTCTCATCCAGCTTCAGGGCAGCGGCGTCCGCCACCCTCAGTCCTACCAGGGCTGTTTGGTTCGCCTCGACCTCAGCCCGGCCGGACGCCAGATCCCAGTAAACATCCAGCGGACGGTCTGCCTCCAGCAGAAGCGCTCCAACCCAGAGTCTGCGTACCTCCGCACCATACAGAGCCTCTTGACCGATCAGAGCTAGGTGAGCCGTCGTTTCGCCCTCTGAGGCCACGTCTTCCCTTCCCCAGACCGCCAGCACAGGGCTACCGTCGCTGACTATTGCGGCGCCGTTGCCCGCCCGAGCGCACATCAGATCTTCCTTCGCAGGTGTCAGTCCCAGCGCCGTGGCCATATCCACACCCTCACCCTTCCTCAGGTCCGCCTGCAAAGCGCAGATCGCGACGCGCCCGTTGGTCTCCATGGGCGCCCGCACCCACGGCACCAACCGCGCCTCCCGGTCGCCCACCTTGTACGCCAGACATCCGTCCTCGGTCAGACTCGGTGTTACCGGCAGCTCCCACTGCACCGCGAGCTCCAGATTCCGGGCGTCCTCGCGGGCCTGGAACCCGTCCACGATCAGCGTCCAGCGGTCCGCCAGGTGCACTATGCTACGTCGCCAGTGCCCGAAGGCCATGTCCGGCACCTCGGCCTCCAGGTAGCCCACCTTGCCCAGCGCCCGACAGCGAGTCAGGGCCGCCCCTAGCGGTACCTGTGGCTCGACAAGCCCACCTTGGCGCACCACGACTTGGTTCAGGTAACCGTCCAACAGCGGCTTGTCGCCCTGGCGAAGGTGCAGCACGGCCAGGCAGTGATAGGGATTGCGCGACCCACCGTAGAACCCGTCAACCAGCAGGTAGTCATCGTGGTCCGTGATACCCGTCCGGTAGCTGGCAAACTGGAAAGCTTGCTCATAGGGTATCTTGGGCACGCTTGCCCGGGCCTCTTCAGGCGCCAATGGCCGCGCCAGGGCCTTGAAAGCCAGCTCTTCCGGCGCGCGGGCAGCAATCGTCGGCCAAAAGGACTGCCCGATCCGGAACACGTTCGTATCTAGTGACGTCAGGTCCCGGTAGTACAGAAACCGCCCGTCGCCCGTGAGGTAGGCACACTTGTGCGCAAAGGTCAGCGAAAGCTGCCGTAGATAAGTTCCATCCCGCTTGCCGTCCACCAGCAGGTCGAAACCTCTCAGCAGCACCTGTAGGTTCCCACTCTCCACGCCACGCCGGTCGCCGCTGAGAATCATGTAGGTCACCAACGGCTCGTAGGAAGTGGTGTACCACCACAGATGATCCAGCTCGCCCGCTACTTGGAAGCTGTGCGCGATGGGGGAGAAGTAATGTCTCGCTGCCTCCAGGTTCTTTTGCCACACCGCGTGAGGGTAGTAGGTCTGAAAATAGCGACTCAGCACGTACAGCGACACCGCAGCCCACTGGTCGTGACGTGAACCGATCCTGATATCCGGGTTGCCGTAGTAGCGCCCAACGTAGGCCCACTCAGCCTGCCAGTGCCTGAGCTGCTCGGCGAAGGCCCGCGTCACCCGCAGCCGCTGCTCCTCGCTGAAGTACGGGCTCTCCTCCACCAGGTCCCACAGTAGCATCATGTGGTGCGCATTGTAGTGATACGGCCCCGACAGAGGATGATCCTTGTCCTCGATACGCTCTCCGTCCACTTTCCAGAGGAACTGCTTGGCCTCTTCGTCGGGAAAGGCCAACTCCAAGAACTC
>JAKORR010000002.1 GCA_029777735.1 Armatimonadota bacterium
AGGCTCACCACAATGGCGTAGCCGGGCGCCGGTTGCCGCACCTCCTGCAGAAGCTCCTCCAACGCCTGCGCAGCTCTGTCAAAGACGGCTCGCGGTGGATTCCACACCACGGGGAAGGGAACCACGAGCGGGGGTTCCAGCCCTTGCTCGGGTGTATCGGCGCGGCTGCCGAGCCGCCCGGACAGGCTGGTCAGCGGAGGCAGCGGGCGCTCGGAGAACATGACCTGCTGTCCTGCCCGACCGGACGCGGCATCCTCATGCCCCCAGTACTGTAGAGTCTCCGAGGCCGTAAGCAGCGCCAGAGCGAAGTGGACTCCCACGACCTCCGTCTCCCTGGATCGCTTCTCATAGCCGGAGACGCTGTAAGGCGGAAACAAGAGGCAACTACCCTCCTGGGCCTCATAGGGCGTCCCATCGACGGTTGCCGACACGGCACCGGCGAGCACGGCGATCATGACATACGTGTCGAGAAACTGCAGAGAACGCTTGTAGTCATAGCCTGCCGGTGAGTGCCCCACGACGGAGACGATGGGGGAGAAGTCCACAACGTCGGCAGAGGCGAAGCGGCCGGAAGAGATCCGCCCCGCCTCCCCCTTGCGCTCAGGGGGCAAGAGGCCTGACCTCAACGTCTGCGAAGTCCGCTCTGCCTTGAGCGGCGACCAATGCTATACCGCCTCCATCCAGTGGATTATGCGCTTCTTCCACGTCCATCGCCGGTTCCCCGTCAAGCCAGGCTTTGATCCTGTTACCCAGTACCTCCATTGCCAGCCGGTGCGGCACTTCGCGCTCCAGCCCAAGAGGTTTCTCAGCCAGGACATGATCGCCGTCCAGCGCCTTCACCAAGCGCAAAGCTCCATCGTCGCCGAGAAGCAGCGCGTAGTATCGGCGCATTCCCTGCACCCTGGCGGCAATACCTGCAGCCTGCACCAGATGCGGGATGACCGTCGCGCTGACTCGGTAGTCCTTCCACTCCCGCGATCCCTGGATGAGCAGCCCTGTTCCCTGATCCTGGATCAACTGGTAAGAACGGCCGCTACCGCTCATGTGATCGACACCATCCACCCAGGCGCGGAGCCACATGTCACCGCCCGCTGGCGGCTGAACCAGGGAG
>JAKORR010000109.1 GCA_029777735.1 Armatimonadota bacterium
ATGGATCTTGGAAGCAGGTCCTCTATGTGAACAAGCAGTTGTGCCTATGTCTGGTCTTGTGCATGGGGCTTCTTCTTTCCGGTTGCGCAAGGACAGAGCCGGTTGACAGTCGGGCTACGTTCGCTCCGCTTCCCTAACGGACACTCGACCGGCCTGCACTGCCTAAGCAGGAGGAGGTGAGGACGTTGCCACAGGATGCCAGGACTCTCGGAAGTCTCGCGGTTCAGCTGGCCTCTGAGGGCCGTTGGCGGGAGGCCCTGCAGGCAGCCCATGCATGCCTGCGCATGGCCGAACCTGACAGCGTCCTCTACCTCTGGGCCCTGCACATGCTGGCATGTACCTACGTGGATGCGGGGCTACCGCGCCGAGCTCGGCCCTACGCTCGTGCCTATCTGCGCCAGGCGGCCGCCCACCCGCAGCTGGAACCCTACACGCCATATGTCGTTCGTGCTATGGGCCACATTGCCTACCAGGAGCGCCGTTTCCATGATGCGTTCCGGTGGTTCAGGAAGGCACATACGCTCTTCTGCCGTCTGGAGAACTCCGTCCAGGCTGTGGTCACGAGCCACAACATGGCTTGGGCCCTGATACGGGCTGGGCGCCCACAAAGGGCCCGGGCGGTTCTGTCGCCTCGGGAAGCCTTCCCTGTAGAGTTGGCTTACCTGTTCGATGGCGCAATGGCCGGCGTTCTGATTGCAGAGGGCCGGCTCAACGATGCCATCCAGTTCGGTCGTGCAGCCTTATCAGCTCCCGGCCGCCGGACCCATGACTTCGTAGACGCAGCAGAGGTAGCTCTGCTCTTGGCCAGCGCTTACCAGCGCCTCCGACAGGACGGGGCTGCCTCGGCTCTAATCAGCTACGCCGCAGGTTTTGCAGCCCTCCAAGAGTGGGAACTTCTCGACATCCTGCTCCTGAGTGAACGGGCAGGAGGAGGTGATCCTCCTGAACGTGCGGCGTCTTCTCGTGGCAGCGCTAATCTGCTTCACCGCGGCTGCTTCACTACTGGCGTTGCCTAGCCAGGTAAGTGCATGCAACGGCGGTAACGGCAACGGCGGACCGCCTCCAAGCGAGTCTGGCTGCTAGATTAGCCACCGTCCAAACGCCAAAGGCCGGGGGGCTCGCACACCCCCGGCCCAGGCGGGACGGCACCACGAGGAGCCGCCCTGGCGAAGTATCCCGACTGCGCATCTAGATACTATCACCCTTCGTCGGGGCCTCCCACGAAGGAGGTCTCAAACCGTGACCCAGAAAGCGTCCGAATCCACCGCTGAGGAGAGAGAGCAGTTTCTCCTTGCCTTCGCTTTGAAGTTCGCGGAATTATGCCTTAAGGATCGAATTGCCGTGGCTTTGGCGGTAGCGGACCGTTTCATAGCCAAAGGGGATCTGGACTTGGCCAGAAGGTGGGTCGCCTGGGCCTTGGAAATGGAGCGGGAACTGAAGGCGGGAAGCATGCCACCACCCTCAAGGCGGCCGGCGGAATCAGACCGCGGATCAAACTGCGGTTCCTGATGCCACGTTTACCCGGTCCGCTCTACGTGTTTCGTAGAGCAAGGCGCCAACTCTACGAAATTCGTGTACTTGGAGGTGGGGGTATCAGTCTAACTGAACCCCCTCCTCTACCATTTTCTCGGCTATGGGAAATTGGTTCAACGCAGGATGTCGGGGAAGCCGACACCATTCAACGGCAGATCCGCGCGGTCCCAGGAGGGACGCGAGGCCGCCGGCCTACCCCGCATCCGCTTCGACGATCTGCGCCACTCCTGCGCCACCTTCCTGGCCTTCGAAGGCGTCTCGGATACGGTGATGCAGAAGGTCCCGGGTCACTCGACCGTCACGATCACGAAGAGTTTGTATGTCCACGTGCTGGAAAGACAAAAAGAAAAAGCCGCCCAGAAGGTCGATGCCTTCTTCCAGGCGGCCAACAGAGAG
>JAKORR010000110.1 GCA_029777735.1 Armatimonadota bacterium
CTCTGGCGTGATCGTCACGGCCACATGGACGACGGAACTCGCATCAAGACGGTTCTCGACACGGTACGCTAGGGCTGGCTTGCCCTCCGCCGGAGCCCCCGCCAGCTTGCCTTCGGCCACGGTCATAAGGCTGTCGTCGCCACGCTCAGCCACAAACGTGGTAGCCGTCGTCAGTCCCGTGCCCACATAGCCACGCTCGTCATATACCCCGTAGTCCGTATAAAGACGCAGAGACGTGACCAGCGACTCACCCGTGGCCTTGCCCACCAGCTCTTGGAGCATCCCGCCCGCGTTGGTGGATATGACCGCGCTGTAGTAGGCATTCTCGAATTTTTGCTCCTCGGCGCAGGCCGCGCTTGCCGCCGCGGAGAGCAGAATCACTGCCAGACAGAGGTCTCGCCCTAGTCCTAGTATTGCCAAGACGTCTCCTCCTTTCACACCGCGGGTCGGCCCGCGCCTCTTGCAGGGCTCACTTGCCGGACACCGACAGGTCATAAGCAAACCCGCGCCATCGGGCATCGAACTCCGTCTGCTCGCCGTCCAGCATCGCCAAGAAGACGACGTAGTCTGGGCGGTCGCGCTCGCGCAGCAGGAAGGCATTCTGCGGCGCCTCACCCCAGGGTTGCAGGTTCTCCAGCAGCAAGGTGCCATGCGCGCCGGTCAGCCGAATCAGGCCGACAGCGCCGCCAACCCGCTTGCTCTCTATCACGCGCCCCACCCCGTCCTCTTGGGGCGAGCCAGTGTAGACCCTATCGCCGACCCTCATCTCCCAGCCGGTCACGTCGGGTACGCGCAGCGTCTGAGCCAGGAATCCCGTGTTCTTGCCTCGCGGCGGGATCATCACTCGCACCCGGTGCTGTACGCTGATGCGCGGACCACCCGTGAAATGCCAGACAGTCTCGTGTTGGATGCGTGGGCTGGTCAGCGTGCGAAACATTTGGGCCATGCGCATATATCCCTGGAAACGTATTGTAAGCTCTTCGGTGTCCGGCTCGATCCAGCAGTCAGGCTCCAGGTCGCCGTGGATGGTGCCCTTGGCCGGTGTCTGTCGCCCCAGCGGGTCGGTGTACTGGCCTAGCAAGCCCTTGTCGGTGTAAGTGTCCGTAGCTGAGATGATCGAGTCTGCCTTGCCGGACGCAAAAAGCCAGCGCAGCCTCCCACCGTCGGCGCGCGACAGGCACACCCGATAATGGTCGTTCTCCACATACCAGTTTGCGCCGTCGGCCCAGAACCGTACGGGCAGCTTCACCGCGTGGCCTTCGGGCTCCGCCGCGAGCTTCAGTCGGAAACGCATCGCGAGGGGTTCCTGCGGGTCGAGCTTGTGGCCCGAGCGCCCTGCCATCCACGCCAGGTACGTCGTCAGACCTGCCCTACCATCTGGGCTATATTCGCGCAGATACATGTCGTCGAGCATACGGCCCGACGGGTATTCGGCCATCTCCAGCCACAGCCACTGCCCGCCGGCCTGCCACCCCAGCGCCGAGCGCTCCAGGCTTAGGGGCTGCACACTGTGCTCCCACAGCCGCTGAATCGGGTGCCAGAAACGCCCTGGTATTTCTTCATCGGTAGGATGGCGCACGATGAAGGGCCCACCCACATCGCCCTCCAGGCCGCAGACTCGCCAGCGCGCGGCGCGGGACGTTCCTATCGCCAGGTATAGCTCACCCAACACCGGCTCGGACTCCCTGGCGGGCGTAAGTATGACCGTGGCATCGACCGTCGCATCCGGGCGCACCAGATAGCGCGTCGTGAGGGTGAACTCGTCGCCCGGCGTTTCGGTCTCGATCCGTAGACCCTGAGACGCCGGGGCAACGCGCCAGCGAGTTGCCGGCGGAGCCGACGCGCCCGTCGCCGGCCCAGCGGCACCCTGCTGCGATGGCTCTTCCAAGGACTGCGACAGCCGTGCCCCCAGCGCCAGTGGCTTGTCCCACGACACCTGATGCTTGCCCTCGCAAATCCACATCCCGTCGAGCAGAGGCACGTCGCCCTTCGCAATTCCAGCCAGCAGCCCGCCTGACCACTGTAGCCGCCATCCGCCCGCCGCCTCGACGGTCACTCCCACGAGCGCACCGCTCGTCTGGTCCAGGCTTTCCTTCGCCCCCGGGCCAAGGTGCTCGATACGCTCCCGGCCGTCAGCGCGTAAAAGAAGTGTGGCCCTCAGGTCCTCCCAGCACAGCGGATCGGGCGTAACAGCCTGGGTTTCGGCCTCCCTTCCCCCAGCGGCCCGACCCTCGGTCGCCGTTAGTTCAAAGCCTTCCACGATGGGCAGGTTCGCCAGTTCCGCGCGGTCGGCCCGCAGCGCCACAACTCGCCAGTCACCGCCCGGTACGGTCACCGCGACAGTCAGTGCCTTGCCGGCCCGCACGGGTTTGAGCCAGGCGCCCGTGGGGAACTCGCGCGCCTGCCCGAGCGACGCAGAGGCCTCGGCCCAGCTCAGCTTACAGGCGGTGGTCTCGCGCCCGAAGTTGATCGCCACTAGGCTTGCGCGCGGCCCGTCTTGGCGCACGAAGGCCATGACCTGTGGCTGGTTGCAGGCCACGGCCGTGTAGTCTGCCTCGCCCCGGTGCAGCTCGGGCAGGGCCTGCCGTGTCCCCAGAATCCGTGCCCAGAAGTCTTCGAACCCCACTTCCTGCTCGTGGTACAACAAGGGGAAGCCCTGCGCCAGTGTCATCAGCGACCAGACAGGACGAGCCAGATTCGCGCCCAGTTGCCATAGGCTGTGCATCTGGTCGTGGTTCTCGGTGAAGCGCATCAGTCCATGGGCCGCGCCCGATGGCAGGGCAAGTCGCTGGAAGTCCAGCCATCCGGCCATGTTGCGCACCCAGTCCTCACGAGGCTCCTCCAGGACACGAAACATCGCCGTCTCTGCCGGCCAATCGTAAATGAAGTGGGCTTGGCTGAGCATCGGCGGATTAGCGCACTCCCCCAACATCACGTGGTCGGGCTTGACCTTGCTCATGGCCTCGCGCACGACGCGCATGCACTCGAGCCCACCCCACTGACCAGACCAGGACGGCAGGTTGTCACCGCAAGGTCTCCAGTTCTCCGGCCCGCCGGCGGCACAATCTACACGCCAGCCATCTATGTCCGCCTCGCGCACCCAGTACGTCGCCACGCGGGCCATGTAGTCCTGCCAGCCGGGATTAGCGTAGTCACAGCTCAGACAGCCCCACCAGTAGAGCACCGTTCCGTCCTCGTGCCGCGACACCCACTCGGGGTGCTCCTGTAGCAGGCCACTTGACTCGTGTGGGCCGTGAGGAATGAGGTCGCACAGCACGCGCAGGCCGCCGTCGTGGGCGTCGCGCACGACAGCGCGCAGATCGTCCACGGTGCCCAGGGACGGCTCCAGCGACCAGTAGTCCGATACGCCGTACAGCCTGGGCCAAAGAGGCAGGAACCAGACCGCGTTGACGCCCAGCCGCTTGAGAGCAGGGAGTTGGAGCTTCTGGAAGTTGCGCAGGGCCGAGGGCTGATCACCGGGGCTGCGCAGGTCGCGCAGGTGTGAGCCCATCGTGCCGCCGGGGAAACAAGAGTAAAGCGCGATGCTCTCGGCCCATTTGGGCGGCGGCACCCGAGTGAACCCCAGTCGCTCCCAGCCCTGGCCGATTGCCCGCAGCGCTGCGCGGTGTCCCGGCATGTCACTGACGAGGAGAAACTGGCCACCGGCAGGGATCTTGAGCCCCGGCTTGAGTCTACCGACACAGTCATACTGCGCCTGGACCTCGACGATGCTATTCTTGCCGCGGCACAGGAACCGGTTCCAGTCACGTTCCCAGTACTGACCGACAGCAAAGGCCAGAGAAGGCTTTGGGGAATAGAGGCCAATGCCTGTGACCATCTGGCCGCAGTGCTGGTTGACCTGGCGGTCCCTGGCGAACTCCGCCAGAGGCATATTGAGCGGCGGCCAGTAGTAGGGAGCGGCGATGCTCCCCGACCGCAACAGTCTCTCCGACACGCGCCCCACGTACACTTCGACAGAGTCGAACCGCGGCGTACCCGCACCCGCCTCCGCTGTCAGCTCCAGGCGTCGCGAGAAAAAGCCGGGGCCGGTGGCAGCCACGTCATACACCTCAACGGCCTTCCAACCCATAGCCTCGTAGCTCAGTGTCACCTGCGCGAGGTTGCCCCGGTTCTCTAGTCGCGCGGAGGTCAGGCGCAGAGGCGCCTGCTTGAGCGCCTCCTCCTGCTCGGGTGTCATGAGCATCACAGATCCGATAATGCCTCCCTCCCCGCCGCGATCGTACACGCGCACCTCGATGACGTTGCCCGTGGGCTTGAGGGCTGCAGCCGGCACCGGGTAGCGTCGCGGAACGGCCCACCAGTCCTCGACCTCGTCGCCTGTGTGTCCCACCTGCCGGCCGTTGATTGTCACCCAGTCGAAATCGTCCACGCGTTGGATCGCGAGCAATAGGTCCTTGTCGCGCAGGGCCTCGGGCAGGTCGAAGCTACAGCTATAGTAGGCGTCGCCATTGTACGGGCCCCAGGCGGGGTCCGGGTCCTTGGGGCCGGGGAGGTCGACACCCTGGTCCTCCCAGGCGCCCGGCACCTTGATCTTGCGCTGTGGGCCGCCCTCGGTGTGGAAATCCCACTCGCCGTCGAGAAGCAGCGCGCCGAAGCTCACGGCCCGTCGCGTTCCCTCGCCCCGGAAGACCCAGCCCTCCTCGGTGTGGAGGTCAAAGGGCCTCTCGGCCCCCTCGAACAGGGCCAGGCCCGTCCTGGTGTGCACGACACGCACCATTGAACCCGTGTGCGCGTCCCAGCTCATCTCGAGCGGCGCGCCCCGCAGGACATAGCGGTCACCTTGCCGTGACAGCTCGGGGGCGGCAAGTGCCAGACCAACGCCCAACGCTGAAGCTGCTCCTGCTGCAACAGCCAAGGAACACAGGCTCGTGAGCTTCATTGCAAGTGCACCTCGCCAAGGAATAGCTCTGCGGCGTTGTCGTGGAAGATCCGCGTAGCAAGCTCGAAGGCCAGGTCTTCGGGCATGTACCCCTCGCGGACCTTCTCCGCCAGGACGGTGGCGACGACCTCCTGGCCATACCTCACAGCGCCATAGACTGCATCCGGCCTTGTGCAATCGCCGCCCCACAGGATCTTGTTTATGGGCACCTGCTCGATCCACTCGTGCAGGTACCGACGCGCGGCCGTGGGCGAGATGAGCGGCAGCCAGCACAAGTCGACGTAGACGTTGGCGTAATGCTTGCCCAAGAAGGCCAGCTCTCCGGCATAGGGATAGCCGCCGTGAAACAGATCAAACTGCACGCCCCGGTACTTCTCCAGTAGATTCGTGAGCCGTTTTGGGTCGCGCCCGACTAGGTGTCCGCCGCCGGCTAGGTAGCCTGTGTGGACTTGCACCGGTAGTTCAAGTTCCTGGGCCCGCCCAAGGATGTGGTGCATCATGAAGTCGCCCAGTGCCTGGAGCGTCTGCGGACTATCGTCGTCCGCCGCGAACAGGCGCTCAGCGTCCTCTCGCCTGACGTCCTCGAAGTATAACTCTCGGTCGTAGGCCAAGGCGGACTTCAAGGCCACGGCGCCACGGGTGAGGTACCACTCGAGGGCCGCCTCGAACAGGTCCAGGTAGTCGCCTAGGGAGCTCACCGTGACGCCCAGCTGCTCCTGGAGGCTGTAGGGCGAATGGCCGCCGTGATCAACCCTTCCCCGTCGCACTCCCATGACGAAGCTATTGATCCGCATGACCCTGACGAGGAAATCGCCACCCAGAGGCAGCTCCTCCGCTATCTGGTCCCAGAAGGTGTCGAGGAGTACCTTGCGTATTTTGCCGCGCCTGAATACCTCCTCCCCCCAGCCCGGCTTGGCATTCCTCCGTTGTATCGCTTCGTTCAGCGCCTGCCATGTGTCGTCCGTGATGTCCTCGCCTTCCAGGCCGTACAGGTCGTGGCAGGCTACGAGGAGACTGCGGTAGTAGGCAGTGTTGCTAACTCGTCGGACATAGGGCCTAAGGCGCCTCCAGGCTGCGGCGTCTGGCGACCGGGCGGCCTCACCCAATGCCGCACTAGCTCCCGCTGAGGCGAAGTCAGCCTTCACGTAGCTTTGTTGCCACAGGGCGAAGAGATTATCGGGGAAACCGTCGGGGCGCTGTTGGAGATGTTCGTGAGTGTCGATCACCCACCCTTCATGCATGTGGTCTACCAGGTCTTTTCGCAGTGGCATGCCTCTCACCTTGCTGCGCTTCCCTGTATCTCTGGGATCACCTGCTCGACAAGGTCTGGGCGCCCGTGCGAGGAAGACCAAGGCCGAGAAGCGTCCCCACAGCCTGTGGCCTTTCGCGCCTTGGGGGCTTTGGATCGGACACTGCTCTAGGGGTGTGCGGGCTCTCGCTGGGAGGTAAAACTAATGTCGCCCCCGTTGCCGCTCCTGCTCCTACTGTCCTTGACTATCTCACCGAAGGGTGATCTGTTCTCGGGCGTGGAGGGCACCAAGCTTCCCTACGCCAGTCTGGGCAACTCTGTGCCCGCTGGGTGGCGTGAAGCTACGCCCGCCATGCATCCCCTAGACCCAGTACGGCCTCAGGGCGATTCGCCTCTGGCCGTCTGCTGGCGCGCGCCCGAAATGCCTGCCGACCCTCGCGTACCTCCGTCCGGAGCCGAGTGCGTCGAGAGCCTGCGTCTGAGTGTTGCACGGGGCGAGTACGAGGCCAACACACTACTTCTCTACGCCTTCCGCGATCTGCCCGAGCTGGACGCTCGTGTGGAAGGCCTGGACCTCCCTGCCGAGTGCCGATTTAGTACGTGGCTGTGGACCTGTGCCGACGAGATGCAGATGGCCTATCATCCCTACGAAGCCGCGCTGGTCCATGGCCCGCAGGACCTGCCCGCAGGACGCACCACACGGCTGTGGTGTACCGTCTGGTGCAGCCCCGGGACGCGAGCGGGCGCTCACGGCGGGACGCTGGTGCTCACGTCGCGTGGAGAGGAAATAGCACGGCTGGCGCTGACCGTTGAGGTCCTTCCTATCGACCTGCCAGACCCTCCGCTGGACTACGCCTTTTGGTACGGCCCAGTGTGGGCCTGGAAGCAGACCTACGCCGCCAATATGCCACGCCACTTCGCCCAGATGCGCGAGTACGGCCTGACCAGCGTGGTAATGGCCAACATCACGCCCGGGCTATCGGTGCGGCCCGACGGGACAGTGGCTGTGGACTGGATCAACGACGACCGCGTCGTTGACGCCTTCATGGGTGCTGGGCTGCACGGGCCAGTAGTGGTAGATGCCCGGGGCATCAACGGCTGGTGTAGCGCCTACGGCGAGGCCCTGGCACAGGCCGGTGGCGACCCCGCCAAGCTCGGCGTAATCAAGGGCGCCTATCAGCACAAGCCCTACGATTCCCCAGCAACGAGGAACGCCTTCCTTCAAGTGATGACCGAACTGGTGACTCACGCCCGCGAGCGCGGCTGGCCCGAGGTCTGGGCCTATGCCCAGGAGGAGTCCTACAACGAAGCCGATCGTATCGAGCAGTTGCGCTACTTTGTCCCGCTGCTGCGTGAGCTGAAAATCAAAACCTACCTAGTGAGCAACGCGCCGTGGTGGCGCCCCGACGAAACAGTAGAGCTTGGCGATCTCTGGGACGTGCGGTGCTACAGCTTTTTCAACGAGACGCTCGTCTCGTCTGCGCGGGCAGCCGGTCGTGAGCTGGCGGGCTTCAACCTGTCCTGGCTCGGTCCACGGCGAGCCTGGGGAGTGTGGGCTCTGCGAGCGGGCCTCTCACACGTCTCCCAATGGTGCTACCAGTTTGGCGATCCGATAGAGTCGGGCAAGCGAGCTGGCCTGTACAGCCCATCCTCCGGCTGTGCCTACCCGACGCCGAGCGGCCCGTTGCCCACCCGCGAACTGGTCCTGCTACGCGAGGGCATCGACGATGCTCGTTACATCTATGCTGTGCCCGAGCCCCAGCGAGCAGTACTCCTGCGACTGTTGTCCGAGCGTCTGCCTCTGGACGGTCGCGAGATGGGTCTGGGCTACTTGCCCCACAACAACGAAGCGGAACTGAGAGCGGTGCGACTGGTTGCGGCCAATTTGGTGATGGGCAAGGACGCGGCACTGGTAGGCTGGCTGGCCCCGACGCTCCGCGAAGGCTGGACCAATGCCACGGAGATGCTTGTCAATGGCGGCTTTGAGCAGTCTAGCAGGGACCGTTGGCCCCAAGGTTGGCAGCCTCAGCTTCCGGACTTGCCCCCTGACGCGATTCGAGTGAGCCCTGAGGCAGCCCTAGAAGGTACGGCGGGCGCGCGATTCACGCGCACCTCGCCCCAGGATTCCTCAGCTCCAACTTATCTGCTGCAGCAGCTTGATGCCGCGCGGTGCAGCAGCGCCCACATGACTCTCGCCGGGCACCTGCGGGTTGTCGAGGGCGAAGGCGAAATCTACCTGCGCCTGCGCTGTCGTTGCCACCAGGAGTGGCTAAAGGACGCGGCGCGCGTGTGGATCATCGCGCGTGCGAATGAACTCCTGATCGTGGAACAGGTGAATGGGAGGAGTTGGGGCTATAGGCGGCTTGCTACGCCCACAGGCGGTTGGGTGGAGGTGCGCTCTGAGGGGCTGGTGGCCGCGTCAGCGGACTTCGTTGAAGCCTTCGTAGGAATCACGCCAGCCCGCGGGCGGAGCTTGACCGTGGACCTGGATGCAATCGAAGCCCGCGCGAGCCACACGCCTGCACCGGGGGCTTGGCCTGCGTACAATCTGGTGACGCCGCTGGACCCGTGTCTGCCGGTCCTGGTCACGACCCGAGGACGAGCTGACGTGCTGCTGGACGGCCGGCCTGTAATCCTCGCGGCGGAAGATGCAGGGCAAGCAGCAATACACCTGGGAGTCCTGCGACCCGGGAATCATAAGCTGGCCCTGGATGAGGGAAATTTGAACGCAGCGCCTGAGCAGGTGCTTTTCCGTGTGCTGGAGAAATAAAAAACCCCCAGAAACGTGCGGTTCGCACCCTCCCTTCCGTCCTTACGGAAAAGGCCGACTATTTGCGGCAGCGCCTATCGCGGCTCCACGAAGAGCCTGATCGCGGTGCGCTCATAGCCGTCGATCTCTACGTCCACAAAAGCTGGATAGCAGACCAGATCTATGCCAGATGGTGCGAGGAAACCCCGAGCGATGGCGATGGACTTGATAGCCTGATTCAGTGCCCCTGCCCCTATGGTCTGCAGTTCCGCCCTCCCATTCTCCCGTATAGTCCCAGCCAGGGCGCCAGCAACCTTGTTTGGGTCCGACTGCGATCGAACCTTCAGCACTGGCACTTCCAATACCCCCTTGGGCTGACAGAGCTAGCCCCTTCCGGACTGCGCCCAGACAGGCCGGAGGCCCTGTCAGTCGGTCTCAAACGCTGCTTCGATCCCTATGACCTAAGATGATTCGATGATTCCGAAAATGTTATCCGATTTGGCCATGCGTCGGGTGCCAGAGGACGCTCAGGCGCTCGATCCGACAAGCACGCCCCGTGTTGTCGTCTACTTCAACAAAAACACCCTGAACTACGCAGGCCCCCTTCTTCGGGACCTGAAACCGTGTCGGCATACCACTTAGGAATCTCTTTACTGCTATATCCTTATCGACTCCGATAACGCTGTCAAGTGCTCCGCAGAATCCTGCATCGCTGATAAAGGCTGTTCCCTGGGGCAGAATCCTTTCGTCAGCGGTCTGAACATGGGTGTGGGTGCCAATTACAGCGGAAACCTGGCCATCGAGATACCAGCCCATGGCTTGCTTTTCGGACGTAGCCTCGGCGTGCAGGTCGACCAGAATCACGCGCGTCTGCTCTGCGAACTCCCTAAGCGCGTGGTCGGCCGCGCGGAAGGGGCAGTCAAGGGGGTCCATGAACACACGACCCTGGAGATTCAGGACTCCTATCGGCACGTCGTTTCCGGTCCTAAACACGCGCATCCCAGCGCCCGGCGAGCCAGGTGGATAGTTGGCAGGTCGCAGAATCCTCGGCTCGTTATGCAGGAGGCCCAAAGCCTCTCGCTGGGCCCATACGTGGTTGCCGCTGGTGAGGCAGTGAGCCCCGGCGTCGAGCAGTTCCTGGGCTGTAGCCATCGTCACTCCGTAACCGGCGGCGGCGTTTTCACAGTTCACGACAACGAAGTCGGCTTGTCTTTCACAGGCCAACTCCGGAAGAAGTACGGCCAGGGCTCGACGGCCTGGACGTCCCACAACATCAGCAAGAAATAAAAGACGCAATAGCCACAATCCTTTCTAAGTTATGAAAGGGCCGCCGTCCTCGCTACGAGCGGCGGCCCCATGGATTACCGCGCTCAGAGCAACAGCCACCTACTTGGCGTACTCCACCGCGCGCGTTTCGCGAATCACGGTCACTCGGATCTGTCCCGGATAGTCCATATCTCGTTCGATCCGTTCGGCCATGGCACGAGCGAGACGGTGCGCACCTAAGTCGTCAATGCGATCGGGTCTGACAAGCACACGGATCTCACGTCCGGCCTGAATCGCGAAGACCCTCTCGACTCCATCGAAGCCACAGGCTAGATCCTCGAGTTCCTGCAGGCGCTTGAGGTAGGCCTCGAGTGTTTCCCGACGGGCGCCGGGACGGGATGCGGAAATAGCATCGGCCGACTGCACTATCCAGGCCTCGACACTCTCCTGCGGCACGTCTTCGTGATGCGCTGCGATGGCATGGACCACCTCGCGGTTTTCGCCGCGCGTGCGCGCCACGTCGGCGCCCAGCAGGGCGTGGGGGCCGTTACGTTCGTAGTCCAAGGCCTTCCCCAAATCGTGCAGCAGCCCCGCCCGGCGCGCCACGGGTACCTTCGCCCCAAGCTCGCCAGCGATCATGCCCGACAAGTGCGCTACCTCGATGGAGTGGGCAAGCACGTTCTGCCCGTAGCTAGTACGGTACTGCAGCTTCCCCAAGAGCCGTACGAGCTCAGGATGCAAGCCGGCCACGCTCGTCTCAAAGGCTGCTCGCTCGCCGGCTTCCTTGATGCGCTCCTCCACTGTCCGGCGGGCGTTCTCGACCACTTCCTCGATTCGCCCGGGGTGGATTCGTCCATCGGAGACGAGCTGCTCGAGAGCTACGCGCGCGATCTCGCGCCTTACACGATCAAAGGCCGAAATGACCACAGCCTCGGGCGTGTCGTCCACTATGAGGTCCACTCCCGTGAGCTGCTCGAAGGTCCGTATGTTCCGCCCCTCACGACCGATGATGCGGCCCTTCATCTCGTCGCTCGCCAGGGGCACAACGCTTACCGTGGTCTCACAGGTCTGATCCACTGCGCAGCGCTGGATTGCCTCGGCCACGATCTTCGCGGCCTGCCGTTGCGCCTCCTGTCGCACTCGCTCCTCGCTGGCACGAAGCAGCTTGGCCGCATCCGCATCGAGTTCCTGGGAAATGCGGGCAAGCAGGACCTCACGAGCCTGCTCGCGTGTCATCTCCGAGATGCGCTCAAGCTCGGCCTGCAACTGGCTGTGGGCTTGCTCGGCCTGCTCCTCTCTCTGCTGAAGCTCGCGCTCGCGCTTCTCGACAGCTCTCTCGTGGGAGTCCAGGTCAGCCTTCTTGTGGTCCAGACTGTCTTCACGCTGATCAAGTCGTCGCTTCTGGGTCTCTATCTCACGTCGCGCCTGCTTAAGTTCTTCTTCTATCTTGCTTCGCAGACGCAGGGCTTCCTCTTTGGCCTGAAGGGTTAGCTCGCGTTCCTTGGCAGCCAGTTGAGCCTGTTGTTCCTCGGCTTCTTTGGCAAGCCGTTGGCGCTCCTCTTCGACTTGCCGGCGTAGGGCCTTGGCCCGCGCCCCATAGATCGCAATGGCCAGCACAGCTACTGCTGCTCCGAGAATGCCTACGATCGTCTCTAAATCGAATATGTTCGAAAGGGCTTCCACGCCCTATTCACCTCCATTGCATCGTTCCAGAGGACAGCATCTCTCTATGTAAAGCCGTTATCGGCCGGCAGCGCCGTCCTGTATTTAAAGCTGTCCTCATTAGTCTTAGTCTTCGGCCGGAATGACCCGCTGCAACACGTTGTAGATGATCTCACCCGAGAAGCCCCGTCGTCCCAGGAAGGCCTGCAGTCTCCGTCGTCGTGTGTGGCGGTCGAGCCCTTCCATGGACCGCAGCCGCTTTTCGGCCACGCGCAGGGCCAGCTCTTCCTCATCGGCTCCTGCCATGGCTTTCTCGACGGCGTCCTCGGCAACCTCGTCCGAGATTCCCTGCTGACGCAGCTTTACTCGGATTGCTGCGGGACCCAATCGTCCCGTCTTCACTGCCTCCTCTGCCAGCCTACGGGCATACTCCCGGTCGTCCAAATATCCTAGCCGCTCTAGTTCATCCAGCACGGCTTCGACAATACTCTGGTCCAGCTTCCTGGTTTTCAAGCATCGCCCTAACTCGACTCGGCTGCGTGACCGCAGCCCCAAAAGCCTCACTGCGTATTCCCAGGCCTCTACTCGCTGTGCCCTAATCATCACCTCCGTCTTGAGCGCCTCGCCAAGCTTGAGTCCCCGGCGTAACCCCAACTCTTCAACATCGCTGACCCGGAGCCGGGCGACGCGCTCTCCATCCAGATATACCCATACCAAACCACCCCGGCCTGAGCTCTGCCTGAGGCCGGTCACGACTTGCGCCAGGTGCTACTCCTCCTCTGACTCTCCCTCGTTCTCACCGATTTCCTCGCCACCGGCGACTGGAGCCACTAGGCCAAGCCCGGCCATCTCCCGAACTTTCTCCTCAAGCTCGGCGAGAACGTCAGGGTTTTCGGCCAAGTAGGCCACAGAGTTATCGCGTCCCTGCCCCAAGCGCTCTTCACCATAGGCGTACCAACTCCCCGCCTTCTCGACAAGGCCAACCCTGACGGCCTCATCGAGCACGCAGCCCTCCTTGGGCACACCGCCACCAAAGATGATGTCGAACTCAGCCCTCCGAAAGGGCGGAGCAACCTTGTTCTTCACAACACGGGCGTGTACCCGCGCCCCAATCACATCATTGCCCCGCTTGATCCATTCTCCACGCCTCAGCTCAATGCGCACCCAGGCCCAGAACTTCAGAGCCCGGCCGCCGGGCGTTGTCTCCGACGGCCCAAACATCACGCCGATTTTCTCGCGAACCTGGTTGATGAACACGACCACACAGCGCGAGTTGGCCACCGACCCGCCCAGTTTCCGCAACGCCTGGCTCATCAGGCGGGCTTGCAGGCCCACGTGACTGTCGCCCATCTCCCCCTCCAACTCAGCCTGAGGCACAAGCGCAGCCACCGAGTCGACTACGATAGCGTCGACGGCACCGCTGCGAACCAGGGCGTCCACGATCTCCATCGCCTGCTCGCCCGTGTCTGGCTGAGAGATCAGCAGCTCGTCCACATTGAGCCCCAGCGCCTGTGCGTACTCCCGTGGCAATGCGTGCTCAGCGTCGATGAAGGCTACTGTACCCCCCAGCCGCTGCGCCTCGCATAGGAATTGCAAAGCCAGTGTGGTTTTGCCCGATCCTTCCGACCCGAACAGCTCTACCGTGCCGCCGCGTGGCAGCCCGCCCGCGCCTAGCGCGATGTCTAGACTCAGCACTCCGGTAGGGATGACGGCGATGTCGTGAATGGCCGAGCGCTGGCCCATCCTCATGACGGCGCCATCACCGAACTGGCGGCGGATGCCGTTGAGGGCGGCCTCAAGCGCCTTCCCTGGGTCCCTGGGAGCGTTGGGGTCCTGCGGCTTTCGTGCCAAGATTACTCACTCCCCCTGCCTTGGGCTGGTACCGCCCGGCAGACCGAACCTGTCCGCTACCTCGTATACAGGGCCCGCAGGGCGTAAGTAACTGCGCATCAACACGAAACTGTCCGCTCGCACCTCGCCAAACTCCGCGCCGGCATGGCTCTCAAGTAGCGCGGTCAGGTCCGGAGCTGGTTTGCCGCGGCGCACTCGTCCGAGAGTCAAGTGCGGAGTGAAGGGCTTGTCCTCGCGCTCTGCCAGGCCCTCTTCTGCCAGCAGATGGTCCAGCTCCGTCGCCACAGCCTGCAGGGACGCCAGGTCTCCACGGGTGCCCAGCCAAATCACCCGGGGTCTGTGGGCATTGGGAAAGGCCCCGGCTCCAGCCACTGCAAACTCGCAAGCCGCGCCCACCTGGGCCGCCCGCCTGCCAATCGCGACCACGTCAACCACCTGTTCTTCAAGCACTTCGCCAACGAACTTGAGAGTCAGGTGCAGATTTGCAGGTTCCACCCATTTTATCACGTTGCGTACGCCTCTCGCCAAATCCTCCTGCACCCGATAGACAGCACGCCTGATATCCTCAGGCACTTCCACGGCAAAAAAGAGACGACACTTCTCGCCCTTGGCCATCTACGGCAACTCTCCCAGGATAGACTGGCGTAGCATGTTAAGGGCCATCTGTGCCACACGTTCCTTGAAGACTTCCCGGGAGGTCGCCCACACGAATCCCTGCACCTTCGTATTCACGCCGTTGGTGACGGCCATGTATACGGTACCAACGGGCTTGCTCGGCGTGCCACCAGTCGGCCCGGCAATGCCCGTGGTTGCCACGGCGTAGGTCGCATTGACCAGCCGTCGCGCACCCTCGGCCATAGCCCGCACGCACTCCTCGCTCACAGCCCCGTGCTCGCACAGAACCTCCTCGGGCACGCCCAAAATATCCTGCTTGGCTTTGTTGGAGTAGGTAACGAAGTCCGCCAGCAGGTAGCGCGAGGCGCCTGGGACGTTAGTGATGCGATGCCCCAACAACCCACCCGTGCAGCTCTCGGCCACGGCCAGCGTCGCGCCACGCTCTGCAAGAAGCTTACCTACCACTATCTCCATGCTTTCGTCGTCGACGCCATAGACGTAGGTGCCCAGACGACGGCGAATCTCTGCCTCCAGGGGCGCAAAACGCGCGGCGGCTTCCTCCTGGGACTTGGCCCTGGTCGCCAGGCGTATCTTGACCTCGCCAGGCGAGGCATAGAAGGCCAGCGTAGGATCGGTTTGTCCCTCGACGAGGTCGCGCAGGTCGTGTGCTACCTGGGACTCGCCCAGGTCCGCAACGCGCAGCGTGCGGGTGAAGATCGCAGTGCCGCCCCCTGCCTGCAGAGCCCGGGCGCGCAGGCGGGGCTCAACTTCATTGAGCCACATGGGCTGCAGTTCGCTGGGCGGACCGGGCAGGGCAAAGATGAGCTTGCCGGAGTGCTCCAGCAGAATCCCAGGCGCAGTACCTACGGGGTTGGGCAGCAGCTTGGCGCCCTCAGGCGCCTGCGCTTGGCGCAGGTTGTTGGGGGTTATCTCGCGCCCGCGGGCGGCGAAGAATTTCCTCAGCTCCTCCTCTGCCTCAGGAAAAGTGACGAGTCTGCGCCCAGTGGCCTCAGCGATGCCCTCGCGTGTTAAGTCATCATCCGTGGGCCCCAGACCACCACAAAGGATCAATACCTCAGCACGTCCAAGTGCTACCTCTATCTGTGCCTTTAGGCGGCTCAGATTGTCTCCTACTGTATGGCGGTAATAGAGATTGATCCCTAAGGCTGCGAGCCTTTGAGACATATAGGCCGCATTTGTATCTACAATCTCGCCGAGAAGGAGTTCCGTCCCGACGCTTATGAGCTCTGCCTGCAACCGCGTTCTTCCCCTCTATATTAGGCTCTGTCGATGGTTCCGCGGTCCTTTCGCACCGCCTTCCCGTGCCTAATCGTCGGCCGGAGCCGAGGAGGCAATGGTCTTGTTCTTGTCAAGAAGCAGGGATATTATAAGCTCTCCACAGCCTGGCGGTCAATGATGACGGAGAGTGCCCAGCAGCCCTGGGAGACAGCGGAGACGCCCTTCGAGGGGTGGTGACAGGGTGGCCTGTGGTGCGAATTGAGCCGGTGGAGCCTCATCGGCTGTAGAGGCCCAGAGAATGAATCACCAGCAGCGTGAGGACCGCTATCACGAAGAACACGCGCACGCCTCTGCGGCCTAGGAGCAAACACCTGTCGCCGGGGACGGCCTTGGCCCGGGAAACAGCCGCTCGGCAGCGTGATGACTCAGGCCAGCAGGTCAGGCCGCTCCAGAGCAATGAGCTTGAACATTCGGTCTTGTAGCAAGGCCCTGTAGGCCGCGCTCTCGGGATGGGCGCCCACCCTGGGGTTCTCCCGTCGAAGCTGATCGGCGGCCCGGGTCTCAAGGTCCTCCCGATCCTCGTCGGCAAGGCGCGCCAGCAAGTCGTCCAAGCCAGGCGCCGCTGCTGGGCGCGTCCCGCGCAGGGCCGTGGGTGCCGTGTCACGCGAGGGCTCAGCCTCGGGGGCAGAATAGTCCGGCGGCGCCGGCCATCGCTCCTGAATGGCACGCACCAGCAGAGCTGCAGGGTTCCGCGCGCTGCGATAGGGCAGGTACTCGAGTTGCTCCCGCACGGCCTCCACGTCGGTCATCACCAGGTCCACGGCCACGGGCTCGGCCATGCCCAGTTGGGTCAACCTGCTTACCACATCCTCGTGGGCTATGGGCGTCTCTGGCTGCCTCGCGAAGCGATAGACAACGAGTTCTTCGCCGCTAACCGGCGAATCCTCATAGCGTACCGTGCGCAGAAAACCGATGCCGAGCAGCTCCTCATGGGCGCGCGCCAGCTCTGCCCGGATGTGGCTGGGATAGTAGGTACGGCTCATGCCCAGCTTCTCGAAGGCGAGCTTCTGCATACCAATGCGGAACTGTCCCTTGCCGTCATAGCGTTTCTTGTCGAGATAGCGATACAGGCGCCTAGAGACGGCGCTGCGCAGGGACAGATAGATGCCTAGGTCCAGGCGCTTGACATAACCCGCTAAGAAAGAGGCATAGAGAACCTTGTTCCAGCGCACGTAGCTGCGTGGTGGCTCGCCTTCCAGAGTCTTACGGCCGCGAGGCTCGTCAAATAGGGCATAGTCGTCGACGATGTGAAAGCCGACGTCAACGTAGCTGCGGCTGGGGCGGTCATAGAAGGCGCGCGTCGCCGTGATGGTGACACCCAACAGCCGGTCAAGGGATTGACGCAATCGCCGGTAGGAACCGCCCTTGTCGGGCCAGCCCAGGCGGCGCACCAAGTCGTAGCGAGAGAAGTGGACCTTGGGCGAATCTAGCCCTTGTTCCCGCGACAACTCCGTGAGCACTAAATAGACGATTTCGTCAGTGGCAGTGGGAAGGCCGAACTCTTCGGCACCAGTGACCGTCCAGACTCTGCGGAGGGGGGTGCCCTGCGGGCCACGGATCTCGTCGGTGAATAGGATAGTGCCTACGCCGGCGCGTTGCCTGTCGGACAACAGAGCAAAGGGAAACTCTGCCAGGTTTAGTTCATCATAACCTAGACGAACCTGTACACCGCTGTGGCCGCTGCTGCGTTGTATAGCCATTACGGCAGGCTACGACTTGAAATGTGGCCCCGTATACATAACCAGATTAGCAGATGGAGAAGGTGCGGGCAAGTCCTTTGGGGCGGGACGGCATCGCCGCCGCGGCGATGATACAGCGATCCGATAGTGGCTCTCACACTGTGATACAGGCGTTTGGAGCGAGGTTGGCACGGCTTGGAGCACGGATAGGGGCACTGTGCGCGGTGAGTGATGAGTGTCGTGGGCGCTTGTGCACGCTCCACCCGCACACATATCCCTCAGGGGCCCGCCTTCGTTATTGACTCCACGTAGGCGCATGTACCGTGTATAATGTGGTAGGTAAAGTAGGCCTTCCGTCCTCCTGTGTTGGGGGATACAAGGCCCTGAGAAGTATGAGCAGCGAAACTTTGTCTGGCAGATTCTCCGTCTCCGACGACACTCTCCTCGCAGTCGCCCGGGAAGAGCAGATTGAAGAAGCGGCCTTGCGCCAGAGGGTCACCGCCGGCGTTATCGTGATCCTAGGCGAAGCAGGGGGCGCGGTCAAGCCACTGGGTCTAGGTGCGGGCCTACGCGTCAAGGTCAATGCCAACCTGGGGACCTCGCCAGACTTCGCCGACCTGGACCGCGAGATAGCCAAGCTCGAAGCCGCCTTGGCGGTAGGGGCCGACACCGTCATGGACTTGAGCACGGGCGGCGACCTGGACGCGATCCGCAAGGTCCTTCGGCAACGCTGCTCTGTGCCTCTCGGCACAGTGCCTATCTACCAAGCGGCGGCGGAGGCCGAGGATCGCTACGGCGACTTCGGCAAGATACCTGTATCGCTGCTGCTGGACGTGATCGAGCGTCATGCGGCTGACGGCGTGGACTTCATGACGCTGCACTGCGGCATCACCCGAGCGAGTGTGGAATACGTGCGCCGCGATGGGCGGTTGTGCGGAATTGTGAGCCGTGGCGGCGCCCTGCTGGCTCACTGGATGCGGATGAACGATGCTGAGAACCCCTTGTACGAACACTACGAGGAGGTGCTGGGAATCTGCCGCCGCTACGGTGTGGCCGTGAGTCTGGGCGATGCTCTGCGGCCCGGGGCGACGGCCGACGCTTCTGACGCGGCCCAAATCCACGAGACGATGGTCCTGGGGGAACTGGTACTGAGGGCGCGGGAGGCAGGCGTGCAGGTGTTTGTGGAGGGCCCAGGGCATATGCCGATGGATCAGATTGCGGCCAATGTGCGCCTGATGAAGCGGCTGTGCCACGAGGCGCCCTTTTACGTACTGGGGCCGCTGGTGACAGATGTGGCGCCGGGCTATGACCATATCGTGGGCGCTATCGGTGGGGCTATGTGTGCGTTGGCTGGCGCGGACTACCTGTGTTACGTCACGCCCGCTGAGCACATCGGCTTGCCGGACGTGGACGACGTAGTGCAGGGCGTTATTGCCTCGCGCATTGCGGCGCATGCAGCAGACCTGGCGAGGGGTCTGCCGAGAGCCGCGGATTGGGACGCCCAGATGTCTCGGGCCAGAGTTTCCCGCGACTGGGAGGCCCAGGCCGAGCTCGCGATAGACCCTGGCACGCTGCGTCGACGGCGAGGCGAAAGGCAGCCTAGGGACCCCAAGGTCTGCACCATGTGTGGCCGTTTTTGTTCCATGAAGCTCTTCCTAGATGACGAGCAGCAGTAGGCAGCCCGGAGCGCGATGGCGGCCAGCGGGGGTGAGCTGCTAGGCCCCAAGGCGCCTGAAATGACGCTGCGTTTCTATTCTCGTGCGGCG
The DNA here is from genome assembly GCA_029777735.1 of Armatimonadota bacterium. Classification (GTDB taxonomy): domain Bacteria; phylum Armatimonadota; class Zipacnadia; order Zipacnadales; family FEN-943; genus JAKORR01. The sequence continues at coordinate 19,037 of JAKORR010000110.1, forward strand.
GGGGCTCCTGGCAATGTGCAGGGCTTGGGCATGCCTCGAGAGAAGGGCGATGGACCAAGATTGGGGTACTGTTGGTTTCGGTAAATTCCTCTTGTTTAGTGAGATAGGGCCTCACCGGGCGTGTCCCCGGATCTGCCTTAGATCTTCGCAATCCTCCGCCCATGTACCTGCTATTTCGTCCCGGCCTCACCGGGCGTGTCCCCGGATCTGCCTTAGATAGGCTTCTGCCAGGTCGGAATACTCGGGTGGGACCAGGGTTGACGAGGATTGCTCCAGCTTGGGCAAGGCTAGTGCCGAGGGACCTGTGGAGGATATCGCTGGCGGGCTCGGTGCGGGTTTGAAGGGCTTCGGCCGCTCGGCCACACGCTCCCTGCTTTGCTGCTCGCGCGTGTACAGCGAACGCTGGGCGTCTAGCATCTTGTGCAGGATGTTGCGCTGCCGCGTTTTCGTCTGCTCGGTAAGGCGGCGCTCGCGCAGGTCATTGCTCACCTGTTGCATGTCTTGGCTCGCCCCCCCGAGCTTATCCGAAAGCTGCTCACCTGCCCCACGCATGAGTTTGTCTAGTGCTGCCTTGATCATCGCTTGCTGCAGGCCGAGTTCACTGAGCACCGGGGAACCGGCACCCATCTGCTGACTCTGCTGGTTCAGCGCGCGCTGCTGCTCGGCAAGCTGCTCCAGGCGTTTGAGGTACTCAGACAACGCGGCCTGGGCTGACTCTTCCCCGAGCGCCTGGGACAGAGCGACGAGCTCAGCAGCCAGGCGGTTGAGTTCCGTCAGGCTTTGTTGCTGGGGCATCTGCGCTGCCATGCCCTCCCCTCCCTGCAGCGAGCGTGCGGCCTGTCGCATTCTCTCACCGATGTGCGCCATGCGCGCCGAGAGTTCGGGGCCCACCTTGGGGGTCTTGCCGGCGAGAGTCTGCAGTTGCTGGCTCAGGCGTTCTGCGCCGTCTGCCAGCGCCTGCTGTCGAGCCGAAAGGCGCTCGAGGGTTTCCTTCTGCTGCACAGCGCGGGGTAGCACCTCGCGCGCCAAGGGCTTGGCCTCGTGCAGGAGCCGCTGCTGAGCCTGGGCCAGGCCCACGGCTTCGGCTACGGCTTGCGACGCGGCGGTCTGTAGCTCGCGCCGGCGGCGTCCGGTGGCGTCGGCCTGGAGGCCCGCCAGATCTCCCGCAGCCCGCCGGAGCGACTGGAGTGCCTGGCGCTGAGCCTGCCGCGCATCGCCTGGCGAAAGGCGTTGGAGGGCGTTGGTTGCCTGGCGCATGTTGCTCGCCGGATCCTCCCGCTGGACACGGTCCGCCAGAGCTTGAAGGGCCTGGGCTGTGTTCTCGTCCAAGTCCTTGGTCCGCTCGGCTGCTAGCCGCATTTCCTCGGGCAGGGGCTGGGTCTCGCGGGCCAAGTTCGCCTGGGTGTCCGCCTCGCGGCGTGCCTGAACATCCCCCTCGCGCATTGTATTGGTGCGGTTCAGTGCCTGTTCCTGGCGATCGGCCAACTCGCTGACCTTCTTCTGCAGGGCTTCGAGGATCATTTCCATGCGCGCCCGCTTGAGCAGGTCTAGGGTCTGATCGAGTTGGTGCAGGAAGCGCTCGTGCATTTGCCGAAGCTCCTGCGCATCGGCACGCAGCTTGTTCAGGTCGGGAACCTTCATGACGTCGCGCAGGCGCTCCAGTAGTTCCTTCATGTTCTTGTCGAGGAGGTCCTGGGACAGACGGTGCAGCTCTGCGACCTTGGCCAGCATCTCCTCGTCCATGAGATCGGCGAGGGACATCGTCCGCTCAACCGCGGCCATGGCCTGCTTGACCCCGGAGGCGGCCTTTTCGAGGCGCTGGACCACGTCCGCCATCTCGGCCTGGCGACGGCCCGTATCCGCGCCCCGGCCGTCCTCGAGTTGGCGCTCCAGTTGCTGAATTTGCTCGCCGAGTTCCTGCAAGTTGCGCTGCAGGCGCTGCCAGGCATCTTCCTCGCGTGAGGCCACCTCGTCGAGCACCTGGGCTGGGCGCTCGCGGATCTCGCGTGTGTGGGCCGCCAGGCGCAGCACGCGAACCTGGGAATAGGTCGTGCGTGGGCCAGTCACCTCATTGTTGTCGACGGCTACTAACCGCAGCACCACTTCGTCGCCCGGCAGCAAGTTCATGGGCCGCAGGTCAAAACTCAGCTCGCCGCGATAGGTTCTCCCAGGGTCAGTGGTCACAGGCGTCTCGCGCCACTGTCCGTGGCTACCAGTACGCCATTGGAGAACAAGGCGGCGGAGGCCGTAGTCATCGTCGGCAGCCAACGCCAAGAGCACAGGCGCAGGCGCCAGGAGGGTCACGTCGCCGGAGGGCTGGAGGATACGTGCCGAGGGTGCCCGGTCAGCAACCACGTCTACGCGGTAGGGGCCCAAGCGCGTGAGGCCACCGGGGCCCTTAGCCGAAAGAGACCAGATGGTCGGCGCCACGACCACCGTCTCAAAGCTCGCCGCTTCGGGCCAGGTGCGGCTCTGCCCAGTCCACTGGAGCTGTGTGGTTTCACAGTCGGCGAAGCGGGCTTGGAGTCTGAGACGACTGCCGCAGGCCACGGTCAGACCCGCGGGTGTTTGCAGAGTCTGCGCGGGCCGGCCGGTGTAAGACGGAGGCTCGACAGCCAGGGAAAACTCCACCAAGACTGGTCCAGGTGTAGCTGTGTCCGGGCGAGGCTGGGTGGTCACGGGCTGCGTGAGGCCCGTGAGACTGAGCCTAGAGGCTCCCAGACGTGCCCAGCCGTCGGGGCAAAGCAGGCTAAGGGCAAAAAGACCACAGGCCACGGCCGCAGCTAGGTACGGCTTGCGCCAGGGCACTGCCCAGAATAACTGTCGGGGGGATACCTCCTGTGCCAGGGTCGTGGCACGAAGCTGGAGCAGAGGGCCGAAGACAGGAGACACCTGTGCATGGCCGTCGAGGGCTTCGGCGGCTGTAAGAAGCTCGTCGTCGCGGCGGGCGAGCAGCCGCTGTACGACTGCGGCGACGGGTGCGCGCGACCAGGGAAGAGCGAAGAGACTCGTGCTCGCCAGAGCTGCGACCAGCGGCGCGAAGATCAAGGCCTCCACGAGTGATCGCTGTCCCGCGGCGAGGCACCTCACCTGCGCCGCGATGGCGGCGATAGACAGTAGGGCGACGACAGTGGACGCTGTGCCCATAGTGACCATGGCCAGCAGACCCGCCCGCCACCAGGCGTCACAGTGAGCAAGGTGCCGTCCCAGGGGGCTGGCGACGCCGGGGTGGGCGTTGAGCTGTCGCTCAGTTCTCTGCCATCCCATAGTATCAGTCTCCAGCCGAAGGGCCATCGCGACTGGGATCGGGATCTATCACTGTAGGGCCGTGTCTTAGGCTCCCGGTGACCGGCTGCGGAGGGCCCGGTCGCTAATTCTCGGGACCCTCGCCGAGTCCCTGGCCAAGGCCGTATTGTTCTAGTTGGAACTGGCGGTTGTACATGTCCGCATACAGGCCGCCGCCCTCCATGAGTGTGGGGTGGTCAGCGAGTTCGACAACCTCGCCATCGTCGATGACCACGATCTTGTGGGCGTTGCGCACCGTTGACAGGCGGTGGGCGATGACGAAGGTGGTGCGCCCTTTCATGAGATTCTCGAGCGCCGCTTGGATGATCTGCTCAGCCTCGGTGTCCACAAGCGAGGTAGCTTCGTCGAGAATAAGGATGCGCGGATCCCTAAGGACTGCACGCGCTATGGCGATGCGCTGGCGTTGACCGCCGGAGAGCTTGACGCCTCTTTCGCCGATGATCGTATCGTAGCCGTCGGGTAGTCCCGCTATGAACTCGTCGGCATAGGCTGCCTTGGCCGCTTCGACCAATTCCTCGTCGGTGGCGTCCAGTCGGCCGTAGCGGATGTTCTCCTTGACAGTGCCGTCGAACAGGAAGGTCTCCTGCAGCACTAGGGCCATGTGACTGCGCAGAGACTTCAGCGCCACCTGCCGGATGTCAATGCCATCGATGGTGATACGGCCCTTCTGCGGGTCGTAGAAGCGCGGTATGAGGCTTACCAGCGAGGTCTTGCCGGCGCCGCTGCGTCCTACTATGGCTACGGTTTCGCCAGGCTCGGCCACTACGCTGACATCCTTGAGCACCCACTCGCCGGTTGGATAACGGAAGCTGACGTGTTCGACCGCAACCCGGCCCTGTACCTGATCGAGCACCACGGGCTCGGGGACATCGACCTCGGGCTGCTCGTCCAGAAGCTGGAAGATACGGGCCAGCGCTGCCAGGGCCTGGTTGAAGACGTTATGCACTTGCAGCAGGCGCTCTAGGGGGTGGTAGAACTGTTGCAGCTCGCCCACGAAGACGAGTAGGTCGCCCACGGTGGCTTGCTCGGTGCGAGTCATCAGGCCGGCGATCCAGATGACTATCACCATGCCCAAGGAGGTGAGGAAGTTCAGGAAGGGGAAGAAGCTTGACCACATCCAGATACTACGGACGTTAAGTCTGAAGTAATCACCCGCAGAGCGCCGAAACTCCTCGAGTTCGTGTTCCTCGCGGCCGAAGGCCTTGATGACCTGGATGCCGCTGATGTTCTCCTGCAGCTTCGTGTTGATGTCGCCGAGTTGGAATCGGATCCGTTCGTACAAGGGGCGGATGAAACGCGCGAAGAGGAGAACAGCAACGGCGAAGATGGGCACTGGCGCCAGTGCTATCGTCGCCAGCAGCGAGTCGGTGCGGTACAAGACGGCGATGATGAACACCACCATGACGCTGCTGCTGATAACCGTATCGATGCCGTGGACCACCATATCCTCGACGGAGCCCACGTCGTTGCTAATGCGCGACATTACATCGCCCGTGTTGTGACGGTGGAAGTAGCTTAAGGGTAGCTTCTGCAAATGGTCGTAAGCGAGCACACGCAAGTCGTACACAAACCTCTGCCCGAGCTGGTGCATGATGTTCATGCGTGTTGCCGTGAAGAAGCTGCTCAGGAAGAGCAGCCCCAATAGCCACATTACATAGGTGGGAAGCCTGTCGAGGTGGTCGCCAATTATGGCTTCCTGGACAACTCGCTGGCCGAGGACAACTGGCACATAGACCTGGGACACACTGGAGACAATCATGGCAATGGTAGCCACGACGATCTTTAGCCAATGGGGGCCGAGGTGCTGCGCAAACCAGCCGAGCATGCGGCGGTCGGATATGCGCAGCGGCTTGGTCTCCTGTTCATCATCCCCGGCCTTGCCGGACCCTCTGCGGAAGGCACGTCCGTGGCGGCCCAGGCCATGTCCAGAGATCACTTACCTACCACTCCCGGCGAGGTACAGATCACGAAGTATATACTGCGTCACACCTGTTGCTTGGCGCCTACGCGGCGCTTCCGCGCCCTACGAGGCGAGTCCCAGAGGAGTAGACGCACGGGTGTTGCGAGAGTTCCAGAAGAATTGTTGCCTACGCACAGGCTCCTGTCAAATCCAGGCTTCCTGCGATGGCAATCCGACGAAAGGAAGGACTGAAGCAGAGGCGAAGCCTCAAGGCAGAATGTCACACGCGGAGGATGAGGCTCAATGGGTTTCAAGGTTGGTGTACAGACCTACGAGTGGCTGGCCTATGCCAACCGCTTCGGATCCAGTTTCACCTGGAAGCAAGTGTGCTACGAGTGCGGTCAGGCCGGGTTTGCTGGCCTGGAGCTCACGGGCGGCTGGTTCAACGAGCTGCCCGCGCCCGAGGAGTTGATGGGATTCTGCGAGGAGAACGGCGTGCGCATCGTTGCCTTCACAGGTGGCGTCAGCTCCGACGAGGACCTGGAGCTGTGCCGCCGGAAGCTCGCTTACCTTGCGGCCATTGGAGGATCAGCCCTGATGGTTGGGCCGCCCGGCTCGCGCGATGTTCCGGACGACCAGCGCCTGAAGGTCCTGAACACCTTCATTGAGCGGTGCAAGCGGCTGAGCGACTATTGCGACGAGTTCGGTATACCCGCAGGTCTGCACAATCACTTGTGGACTGTGGCTGAGACCGAGGAGGAGATTCGCCATTTCCTTGACGCGCGGCCCATTGGCTGGTGCCCCGACTTCGGCCATGCGGCAGCGGCCCATGCTGACGTGATGGCTCTGCTACGCGAATATGGGCGCACAATTGTCCACGGCCATCTGAAGGACACGATTGTGGACGAGAACGTCAACTACCTGCGCTTCTGCGAACTGGGGCGCGGCAACGTAGGCCTCGACTTCGCCGTCATCCTGCGCGTCCTGCAGGACCAGGGCTATCGGCGCTGGCTGGTCATCGAGCAGGACCAGTGCACAGTGACGCCCATGTACGATATGGCTAAAAACCGCGAGTTCATCGCCAGCCTGGGCTACGAAGCCGCCTTGCACGGGTAGCAGCCGCCGATCAGCCGAAAGGATGGCAGAATCTGCCGAACCAGGCTGTTAGCGAGGCAGCACAAGGTTCCAAAAAACCGATAGGTCCTGCGACGGCAGCGGCCAGAAGCGTCTAGAAATATCTTGAGTCAGAGGGCAAAAAGTGTACCTTATTGCCTTCCGTTAGGGTATAATAAAGATGGTAGGCTATGGATTGGTCGAAAGAAGTGGGTGGAGAAGTGATGGAAGACGGGGTGACTGAAGTAAGTACGGAAAGCCTACCACAGGAGTAGGGTGGAGATGCTGGTGTGGTTACGCGGCGCTGCTTAAGACCTGGATTGGCGTGGGAGAGCAGCGCCGCGCTTATTTTGGGCCTGGGAGCCGGATGGCCTCCGACAGAGCAATCGTGGTGGCCAACGTAGTACAGTACTGAGGTCCCTTCGCGCTTTGACACTCCTCGGGGGCAGTCGTATAGTAAGCGTCAGATAGTATAGGTGCGCCACAGTATAGCGGGGAGTACTATTATCATCCCTGTGATATACTCGCGAGTGTCATGCCCGCCAACGTTGTCATCTATGGCCCCGTGGGAACTTACCTCGCCTTCGGGCTTGTTATGGCTGTAGGCGCGCTCGCAGTTGCGTGGATTCTCCGCCCAGCCGATCCCTACGAGGAGAAGCAGTTGACCTACGAGTGCGGTATAGACCCCTGCGGCCCGGCCTGGGGCCAGTTCTTTGTCCGCTACTACATTATCGCGCTGATCTTTGTTGTGTTTGATGTGGAGGTCGTATTCCTGTTGCCCTGGGCGGTAGTCTATCGGAGCCTGGTGAAAGCCGGGGCATTAGGGGCGTGGGCGCTGGTGGAGGCGCTTATCTTCGTCGGCATTCTATTGCTGGGACTTGCCTACGCCTGGCGTAAGGGTGACCTGGAATGGGTGTGAGGCGACGCCGACCGATAGGCGAGATGCTAACAGAGGAGGAGCTTTGGCGCCGTCTGGATGCAGCCTTGCAGGGCGTTGCTGGGCGCATTGACGAGGAGCGGTTGAAGCGGCTTGTGGGTGAGCCGCTGCGCAAGGTGGCGCGACGTGTTTCAGAGAACCCGCTGGGCGTGGTCTTTGTGAAAGTCGCCGACAAGGTCCTCAACACGGGACGCGCTTGCTCCCTTTGGCCGCTTCAGTTCGGCCTGGCCTGCTGTGCCATTGAGATGATGGCTACCGGCGCTGCTCGCTGGGACCTGGAGCGTTTTGGCATGTTCTTCCGCTCCACGCCGCGCCAAGCGGATGCAATGATCGTAGCAGGGACAGTGACAATGAAGATGGCCCCGGTGCTAGAGCGGCTTTATCACCAGATGCCTGAGCCGCGCTATGTGGTGGCTTTGGGCAATTGTGCTGTGTCGGGCGGGCGTTTCTATGCCGATGCCTACAGCGTGGTCAAGGGCGTGGACCGCATTGTCCCAGTGGACATCTACATTCCCGGCTGTCCGCCGCGGCCTGAGAGCCTGGTCTGGGGGCTATTGCGGCTGCACGACGTGATCCGGGGCGAGAGCATTGCCGATCCGCCCGTGGTGGAGGGCAGGAGGCCGAAGGAGCACTTCTACAAGCGCCTGCGAGGCTGTGAGGGCCAGGCCAGTGAGGCCGACGGTCATGAATGACGTCCGCCGCCCCAACTCGCCAGAGGACAAGGGGCCAGAGCCCCACGAGAGTGATAGGCTGGCCGGTCCCAAGCTATCGGCTGAGCAGGCGGCTTTGGCAGAAGGGGCCCAGGAGCTGCTGGGCAGCGATCTGTTGTCGGTGGGCGTAGACGCGGGCGGTGCTTTGGCGCTTCAGGTGAAGGCCGAGCGCGTCCTGGACTTGCTGGAATGGCTGAAAACTGGCGCCGAACCGTCCGTGGTGTACCTGTCGGACCTGCACGGCCTCGACGGGGAGGAAACAATGGCAGTAGTGTACCATCTCTTCCGACAGGGTGAGCGGTTTGAGGTGCTCGTGAAG
>JAKORR010000111.1 GCA_029777735.1 Armatimonadota bacterium
TGCCTACGAATATGACGCCTTCGCCCGAAACTACTTCGGCGAGTACGCGCGCGTCAATTTCCCGCAGCGCCGCTGACTGCGATTTTCCCCGTAACACCGTTCTATATTCGTTCCTCAGAGAACCATTCTCTGGAAGCCCATCACCACCTACGAACCTGCCGAGTTCTGGCCGACCGGATCGTTCGCCCTGGACTGGTGCTTCGGCGGCGGTCTGCCGAAAGGTCGCCCGATACTCTTGCACGGCCCCGAAAGCACCGGGAAGACGACGCTCTCCCTGGTCATGTGCCGAGCGGCAGTCAACCGGGGCGGCAACGTGGCCTATGTGGACGCTGAGCACGCCATCGATCCGCGATGGGCGAAGCGGTTCGGCCTCTCGTTCGACGGTTCGCAGCGCTTCTTCCTGATCCAGCCCGCCAACGCCGAGGATGCGCTGAACGCGATTCTCAAGATGGTGAAGCTGCCGCATCCGGAGGACAAGTCACGCGGCGCATTCGACCTGATCGTGCTGGACTCGGTGGCTTCCCTGGCGACGAAGGCGCAGCTTGCAGGCGAGGTCGGAGATCACGTTGTGGCGGGGGTTGCGCGGGCGCTCACTCAGTTCTTGCAGGCGGTGGTCGAGCCGCTCAAGGCCAGCGACACGGCGTTGGTGCTGATCAACCAGGAACGGGACAACATCGGCGGCGGGCAGTACGCCTCGCCCATCCGTCTCCCTGGCGGCAAGGCGCAGCGGTACTACGCCAGCATCCGAGCGGCCATGCGGAGCCAGGGCGAGACGTACACCAACAATGAAGGCGAGGTTATCGCCCGCACGTTCCGGCTCTCGACCAAGAAGAACAAAGTCTCCGAGCCGAACCGTGTAGCCGAGGTCAAGGTCTACCTGGACACAGGTGTACCGGACTACTTCGAGGAAATGGCCTCAATCGGGAAGGAACTCGGCGTGTTCACGCGGGAGAATGGTTCTCGCATCAAGGGCAGCGCGGCGTGGTACTTCAACCGCGACGAGGGCATGGTCAAGGTCGGTGTCGGCGCGAAGCAGGTTGCGAACGCGCTGGACGAGGACCGGGAGCTTGCCGCCGAGGTTGAAGCGGCCATCCGCTACGCCATCTCGCGCATGAACGACATCAGGGAAGATGCCCCAACCCCTGTGTTGGAGCCAGACGAGTTCGAGGACGAGGAGTGGGGTGCGGAGGTCGGCGTCTTCGCCGGCGCGGACCCCTTTGAGCAATGTTGAAGCACTTGCGCCTGAGACCACCGAAAGGAAGCATCTATCCATGAAGGACTATCGTATGCCAGTTGAAGCACGGTCGAGCATTACCCGTGTCAGCCAACTCCAACGTGAGCAGCATCTGCAGCTCCTCGCTGACCTGCTGGGCTTCTTCCAGTCCGGACCAGAGAAACCAGATACGCGTCGTATGCGGGAGCTATCTCAGGATGAGCGCTTCAACGGGTATCCCGCTGCGTTCCTCAAGGGCCTGGTCAACGCGTTGGTGGCCTGTGGTCTGCTGCTCAGCCCGCCGCACCAGCTGACCCGAGCGGCGAGCTACATGACGTCGGTCGAGGGCCTGAGAGTGCGGGCGTTGTTCCTCAAGCGCCTGGAAGGGTAGAGGGCTGACGAGGGATGCCAGAGGCCTGCGCCATCCAGGTGTGGGCTTCTGGCGGACATTATAGGGCGTGTGCGTGGGTGACGCGGTTCTTGACCCCGTGCCGAAAAACAGGCCTCCACAGGGGGGTAAAAAGGGGAGGGCGTGTCAACTCGTGTCAACCACGAAGCAGCCCTTCAAGACCGCCACTGAGGGAGAAACAGGGGAATCTAGGGGGCGAACAGCGGTTGACACGCGATGCAGCTTCAACGGGTAGGGGAGGGAAACAAGCGCTGGATGAATGATAGTGTTGTACCCCTGTTGAAGCAGACTCTCTGGAGAACCGTTCTCTGGGTAGGGCATATCCGTGGACCAGGGCAGGGCGGGGAGGCAATACTGAGTGGGAGATAGTGACCTAGATACCTGTTACGCCGGTTGAAGCTCATCCTGGAGAACGGTTCTCTGCCCTGGAGCGACTTTGCTCAAACAGGGGCCGGCGGATACCTCCCAGCTAGTGGCTATTCCTGGTTGAAGCCAAACTGCCACCCCTCTGGAGAACGGTTCTCTACGCATAGGATACCTGTGGAAGCTGGCAGGGTGGGGTCGGGGCATCACCGGGTAGGGATAAGTGTGAGACCTCGTCTCAATCTGGTTGCTAAGCAGAGGCCAGGGGACTGACCGAATGAGTCAGCAGTCGAATACGAACCAGCAGTACTCATTGCGCAGCCGCTGGTCGTCCAGCACGAGTTCTCGGATGTCATCGGGAAGCTGCGCGCGCTGCCACCGGCACTCCCGGCGACCAGCTTCTAACCATTCCTCTTTAGGAGCCGCCGCGCGCGCTGCCCTGATGGCATAGGCTGCTGCGCCCAGTTCATGAGCTGCCACATGCGCCACCGCCGCGGCTTGGCCGGCGGCATACGCTGCTTCTCTGGCTGCACCGCTCAACGCTCGGGCCGCGCCCATGGCATGTCCGGCGGCGGTACGCGCTTGTGTCATGGTGAGTTCCCCTCGCGCCCAAGCACGCGCCTGCTCAATCGCCTGGCGCGGACGGTCGTCAGTGGGTTGCTCTTGCTCGAAGAAATGCAGGACGTGCTGCGCGCAGTCCGCTGCCCAAACGGCCAGCAGGCGATGATCGGCATCCTGGAGAGTGCCACCGCGCCGCACCGTAGTCAGCCTGGGGTCTCGAACCTTGCTGAAAATCACCAGCTCATCCCTTGGTAACCTGTCTGCTCAAGCAGGGTATGCATCTCGCTGATTATACAAGCTTGGCTGCCTAGAGAACGGTTCTCTGAGTGAGTAGGGCCATCTGGCGGGGGAGGGCAGGGGGCAATCCCTAACTGGACAATGCAGAATGCCCGCCCTTCTGGGAGCAGTTGCCCTGGAGAACGGTTCTCTGGTAGCCCACCACCGTATACCGACGAAAACTCCCGTCAACGGCTATCAGCCCTGGCGGGAGTGCGAGGCGCTTATTAGAACTGCGCTTCAGAAGGGCAGGTCGGAGGTCGGATAGTCAGGCTCGGCATAGCTGACCTGGCCGTTCTTCATCTTCCTCAAGCTCGACGATTGTGGGAGGGACGTTCGCTTCCCAGACGTCCGGCGATTGGGCAGAGGTTTCTTCGCCGGTGGTGGAGGCGGGGGATTGAGCCGGCGGTGGAGATAGTCTATGCCCAAGTCCAGAGCCTTAGAGGCGACGACAACCCCCAGCACAATGAACATGCCCCAACTGAAGATCTCAGCGTGATCGTAGGTCCACCAATCTCTGCTCGCTCCCAAGAACGCGTTGGCGATGATGAAGTAGGTGAGTAAAGCGGCGAAGGCGGAGAATTCGAGAAAGTCTTCCCAGAGGGATTGCTTCTTTGACATATCTTTTTTCCTCCATTGACTATAGAGAACGGTTCTCTGGCTATCTGGGCGCTCTAGAATGGGATGGAGATGTCGTTTCGATTGTCGGTGTCCGGCGCGGCCCGATTGCCACCATAGACGTCATCAACGATAGCCTTTAGCTCAGCCTGGGACGTGTACTCGATCTCCTGGATCTGAAAGCGCCCGTTGATGAACTCTACTGGCACATACCCCGTTTCATCGTCGCTGCCCTTGATGACGTGCAGCAGAGAACGACTGTGTAGCTGCCCGGCCTTATGCTTAAAAACAGGTCGACCGAAGGCATCCACCCTCTGAACGATGTCGCCCGCTTCGTTCTTGGCAGTAGCGATAACCGAGTCCTCGGCGTAGTAACGTTCCAACCGCACATAGACCTGAGAGCGGTGTAGCGCCTTCTGACCGCCATACGGCATCAAACGGGTGCGGTAGTTGGCTTTCAAGTCGTCCTGAGCGTACAGGTACGTGTAGATGCCGAATTGCTGGCCGATCTCATCGCGCAGGAAGTCCATGACAGCAGTGTGGTTCGCTACCATGCCATCCCCATCTTTTTTGAGGCCCTCGCTTGAGATCAGGTCCAGGTAGTCATAGTGGACGACCAGCTCACGCCCATTCTGATATGCCATTGCTGCGCGCTGCGCGATCTCGGCGGCGATCTGAGCGGGTGTCCAGCCAGTCGCGTGAATGAGCCAGATGTTGCCCTTTTCCTCGCTCATGCGCTTCACATAGGCTTTGAACTCATCGAACGCCCTTTCCCAACGCGGGTCTTTCAGGGAGAAGGTTCGGGTTTGCTTGGGATCGGTGATCTTCCCAGGCTTGCGGAAGTCCACAGGCA
>JAKORR010000112.1 GCA_029777735.1 Armatimonadota bacterium
CCGCCGCTGCGCAACAGCGACATTTCAACATCGGCATCGGCACCCGCACTTCCCCCCGCGGTGTCACCAGCGTCCTGCCTCGGTGCCCGTTGCGCCAGAACATCCCCCGAGCCCGAGCACCACAACGCCTGCACTCCACCCCCCCCTCCTCCACCAGCTCCCTACTGGCGATACCCTCCCGCCATCCACGCCCTAGCATTTCCTCCACCCTCGCCTCCAGTAAAGCCCCGATTACCTCCGCCATCACCCAACCCAAAACCTCACGACGCCCAAGCCGATCCTTGACCCTCTTAGCCTGTGCTGCTATGCTTGCTGCGTCTACTGACATGGCGCGGGGCCTCCCTTTTCCTCTCTCTACCACAGGAGATTCCCCGCGCCTTTGCTCTTTCCCTCTCTAATCCTATCCTGCGGGAACTGGATACTCCCGTCGAGAACGTGTCCTTGCCACGCAGACGCGCAAGGTGTTAAACTATCATGCTACCAAACCCCCTCGGCGCCGGTCCGGGGCACCACCCGAAGCCTCGTTGGCGACGCGAGAAGGAAAAGCCTTGCGGCGCTTCTGCAGACGTGCCTGTCTCTTGACCTTGTGCGCCCCCTGCCTGTCCCTCCTGCTGGCTTGGGAGCTGGCTCACAGCAAGGAGGTGAAGCCTATGGCCGAGCCCTCGTTTCAGCATGCCCACGACGCCTAGTTTCCCTGCGCGTTCGAAGACGAGGCGTCGGTTCAGGTTGTCCGCTGGGACGAAGCAGGGTCCAGATTCAGGGCCCAGGTCGATGACCCTATCCGTGAGCCAGTTAGCCTGAGGCGACGTATCGCGCGAGCACCGACGGTGTCTATACTGCCCGCCTGGCCTTGGGCGGTGTCCTGGAACTGGACCTGACACCCGGGGATCACACCGTAGCGGTTCGGCAGGGATAGGCGCGAGCCCCGGTTACCGACGCTCCTCTGAGGCTTGGTAGTGCTCAGATACGCGGTTATCCACTGGCCACGTAGCGCGGTACTCGTCCTGGTATAGGCCGATCTCGTCGAAGGGTATAGGTCTCAAGCCCAAGCGGGCATAAGCTGGCGAATCGTCCCTTAGCCGCAGCACCTGGCCAGGCCGCACCAGTATTCCCGGGTCCGCCGCTGTGATGTAGTTGTCCACTAACTCATTCACGCCCCGGTCGCGCGCGGTGAAGGCGCCGCAGGCGTAGGCTAGGTTACGCCAGAGCATGTTGACGTCCGCGTTCTCGGCAACCCTTGCCAGGGTCGGATACCGCGTGCTATAGGGCGGCTTGGTGATGTCTACTTCTTCGTATAGCTTCCGGCGCACGTCCGCAGATGCCAGGTATTCCTGCCACCGCTGTTCGCCCCAGGGCGAGAAACTCACGGCATACTTGCAGTCCACAAACAGATTGTTGTCAAGGATATTTTCCTTGCCACCGTGGATCTGGACACCACCGAATCCCTGATTTGAACAGCGGTAGAAAATGTTGCCATAGATGAGCACGCCTGAGATGGCGTCGTCCAGACGGACACCCGCCTGTCCGCCGCCGAAGCCACTGCCGATGTGGTGCCAGTAGTTGTACCGCACGATCGTGCCGCGGTAGCTTACGTTGTGCCACATGTCTAGCCCGCCCTGGTCGTCGGCCTCGTACACCACGCTGTGGATGTCGTTGAACTCAATGACGTGATCGTTGCCCTCGATTCGCATAGCGTGGTGTGGCGAATCGTTGAATAGGTTGTGGGTAATGCGGTTGCCGCAGCCATTCATCAGCACCGCGGGCGTGTAGGTGCGATAGATGTGGGAAAAGTCATGGACGTGGCAATTCTCGATGAAGTGGCGTCCGGGCGTGAGGGTCTTGCGGTCGCCTCCTGTGATGGCCGTGCCGCCTCGGCCGAGGGTGAAGATGTCGCAGCCGAGGATCCCGTGCGCGGTGCCGCCGTCAACGACCACGCCGTTCTCGCCCAGCCGGCAAATCGTGCATCCGGCAAGTAGACAGTCATTGCCGCCCTTGATGACAACGCCGTTGCTGCGTCCGCCCTCGAAGGTCAGCCGTTCAAAGGTGACGTACGACGTGTCGTCGGTCTGGACGAGGGGAGTCGGCAGCGCCGAGAGCTCGATCGCGGCCTTGGCTGGGTCAGACGGCGGCCACAGGTACAAGATTCCGCGGCTGCGGTCCAGATACCACTCGCCGGGGATGTCAATCTCCGACAGGAGATTCAAGACGAAGTAACGCTGGCCCGATCGGAACCCGTAGCTATGATAGGGCGGCGCTGTCGTGATCGTGCGATTGTCGATGTCGATGGAAGCGACCTTCTCATAAGAGTCCGCCCAGTCCCAAAACCAGTAGCCATACAGCCAGATGTCTTGCTCGTCCTGCCAGCGGCCGGCGCGGTCATGGTCATAGGTAAACTTTCCATCGCGATTGCCCCTAATACTGCCCCATACGTCGAAGGTTTGTTCGCCTCGCAGCTCGCCCACTCGCAGGAAGCCCACGTTGGGCCACCGCGCCAGGGTCAAGGGCTTGCCGTCGAAGTATAAGTCTGCACGGTTAGTTGCGCCACAGGCCACCCCTAGGTCGTCTAGGCCCAGGGCTCGCAGATCGCACTGGTAGACCTTGCCCCGTGCCTTCTCGGCAAGCCGTGAGAGAACCGCGGCGTCCGTTACAAGTTTAAAGCCATCGAGGCGTATGCTACCGATGAAGCGAGGGGTTTCGTCCTTGGCCGCCCGGTACACGACCGGTGCCTCCGCGGTGCCCGAGTCTTCCTGTGTCAACCGGAAGGAGCCGTCGACGCGGTACTCGCCGCCATGCACCACGACCTCCACGCCCCCCACGGGCAAGACACCTTGCTTCCGCTTCAGGGCACGGATCGTGTCGCGCGCGCCGTCGAGAGTCGCGAAGGGCCTGGCCTCGGTGCCGGGGTTCCTGTCATCGCCGCGCGGGGAGACGTTGAGCGTCACGGCTGGCGCAGGGCGCTTGGGCAAATGGACGCGGCTCCAGGCTGGGTCCCGGGCCGGCAGGCCGGCCTTGAGCCGCTCCAGCTCACGTAGGCGCTCACCTGCTTCCCACTTGTGGTGATCGGGCACGTCGGCCATCGCCTGTAGCTTGCGGTACTGGGCCGCGGATTCGTCGTACTTGCGCTCTTGGATGTACGTTGCTGCTAGGCGCAACTGCGCCAGGCTGCGGTACACGGCGGGAGCCCCCGCAGCGTCGACGACGGCCGCGTATTCCCTGCGTGCAGCCGCGTACTGCTTGCCCTCCCGGCAAGTGTCGCCCTGCTCCAGCGCCAGGCCCAGGCGGTCTCGCAGCGGCAGTTCGGGCATCTCCAGGGCCTTGGCGTACTGCTCGCGGGCCGCCGCGAAGTCCTTCTCGTCGCGCAGGGACCGCGCAATCTGGATGCGTGCGCTGAGCCTGTCCTGCCAGGTCACCGCGGGCATGGTCAGCACCTTCTCATGGACGCGTCGCGGCACGGCGCTGCCGGCACCCCCGCGCAGCAACTGGAGGAGGCCGACCACGGCGCCTCCCTGATAACGATCCGCGACACCAGGCGTTTCCAGAACCTTTGATAGCTCGGCGGCCGCCTGTGGCAGTCGACCAAGGCCCCTTTCCGCCTGCGCGAGACCCAGACGCGCGGCAGACAGGTAGTCGGGGTGCAGACCGTTTGTCTTGAGCACCGCGGCGTAAGCGTCGGCAGCTGCTCGGTAATCTCGGCGCACCAGCGCTTCACTTGCCGCGGTGAGCCGGGAAGCTGCAGCGTCGGGGAGCGGTGCGTAGAAGTGTGCATCTCGCAGGATTCGCTCGGGCGACAGGGCGCGCCTGTAGACTGCTACCTCATCCACATCCAGCAGTACCGACCCCCAGCCGTAGTCCGCATAGCCGACTCGGAACCGCTTATCGGTCGGGGGACTGGTGTATTCTCCTGCGTATTCCCCGGCGGCAGCAAGTAGACCATCTACATACACTCGCATCTCCTTGCCGTCCCAGGTGGCGGCGAGATGGTGCCACACGGCGTCGCTCACTGGGCCGGTGCTTATGCCCACCGAGGACGAGGGCTGGGGCCTGCCGATCTCGAAACCGGTTACCAGCGAAGGGTAGCTAGTGGTCAGCCGCCACCCGTCCCAGTACCCGATGCCCACGGACAGAATCGTCCCGTTGGTGGCTTCGGCGTTGCCGCGGTGCGTGCCCGGGCCATTCTTGCGGAACCACGCCTGAACGGTGAAGGACCTGTCGGTCACCTCAAAGGCGTCGGCGGAAAAGACGCCCTGGTCCAAGCGCACAGCCTTCTTGCCCGGCCAGGGGCCCTCGATGACCGCAAGCTCTTGGGTAGGTGCTCCCTCCTTGGGCACGAGCGAGAAGGAGAGCGCTCCCTCGTCGCCCGCGAGGTTAGGCACCGGGACGGCAGGGTCGCCTGCCGTCTCGAAGGTGTAATAACGCAGGATGGCAGGATCGCGTAGAACACTTGCACGGTGCTGAAGCCAAGCTTGATAGGACCCGCCAGTGGTCGCCTCGTCGCCTGCTCCGAAGGCCGCGCCTTGCAAGAGCGACACAGTCAGCAGCATCAAGACAAGAGCATAAAGTGTCCTTACGCACATGCGCCTTCCTCCCTCAGAGGGCGGATACACAGCAGCCGCGCCCGCGGCCTAGAACTCAAGGTCTCGGACGTGGCTTTCGGCGGGCACCCACAATACTCCTCCACAACCCGCCCAGGCTGGAACCAGCACGGCTGGGCCTTAGGCCTTTGACCCAGAGCAGGCATCCTGGCCCAAGTCGATGAACACCTGACTTGTCTGGGTTCCGGGCGAGTTCTCCTCGACTATCTGCATAAAGACCACAGAGGACAGCAAACTCGTGAGCATGAACAGTGTAGGGTGCAACCACACCTGCGACACTCGCCCCTAGCGTTACGCGATGTTCTGGTCCCTGGAAAGCCTTCTGCTGCCTCACAAGCAGGTCCGCGGAGCTCTGCTGTCGAACGTTATAGAGCCTTAAGAATCTCTACTTACTGCAGGAGGTCAAACGATGTGCGAACGCTCCTCGTCACCCTGGGTGTGGTAATGATGTTGCAGATGGACGCTTTGGCCCAGGCTCCCGATCCGAAACTGTGCGAGCCGTGGTGGGCAGAGTACGCTGGAGTGGACGCGACCGGTGACGACATTCTGGCCCTGTGGCAATTCAACGCCGGCGCGGAGAGCGCCGACTCCTCGGGCAAGGGCCACGATTTGACGCTCAAGGGTGCCACGATCAATCCTAACGGACGCTTTGGCGCGTGTCTGGAGTCTTACCGCGGCTGGCCTGACGAGGATGCACCTCACGCGGCCATCGTGCCCAACTCCCCGAGCCTTACCCCTTCGGGAGCCTTCAGCATTGAGCTCTGGATCCAACCCAAGCCCGAGCTCGAGGGCTACCCAGACTCCTTTCTCATCGACAAGAAGTATGTATCCAACGACGACTATCAGATAATCCTGGGCCCTGCGGACAAGCAGGGTTTCCGCCGCCTGCGGGCAGTACTGGGGTTTGGCAAGGACTCAGTGACCTACACCTCCCTGCCCGCCAGGTTGGAGACCGGTGTGTGGTATCACCTGGCCTTCGTCTATGATGGTGCGGGCAAGGGGACCTTCTACCTTAACGGTGGGGAATTGGGCGGCGGGGAGGACCCCAGCCGCGGGTCGATACGGTCTGGCGACCATCACCTGTCCATCGGTGACCGCATCGGCAGCTACTACCACGGCTTCCCCGGCCTCATCGACCAGGTCCGCATCTGCCAGGGACTGCGCGAGTTCCGCCTCGCCGGCGTCGACCTTGTCTCAGACCGGACAGCTTTCGTGCGGCAGGAGCAAGCGCCGCCGCTACAGTTCACCGTGACCAACTTTCAGCCCCAACCCATGTCGGGCGCGGTTGTGCGCCTCTCGCTGAGTGGTGTTGGTGAGAAGGAATTCTCGCTACCGGAGATGGCGCCAGGGACGCAGTATGTGCTTGCCTACGCTCTCGATACCAGCCTGCGGCCCGACAAGTACATCCTGCAGACTCAGCTCGAGAGCTCCGGCGACATACCCTACGTCACGGCGACCTCAGTGCCCGTGGTCATCGTCCCGCGCTCGTTGCCGCATCGCATGCCGGTGCTGATGTGGGGCGTGTACAGCTCCGAGGGCTTTGAAAGAGAGATCGGCCGTCTCAAGCAGATAGGCTTCACACACGTCCTCGGTCTGGGCGCTGACTTCGGTCGTATCTGGGACGCTGGAAGTCCCACACAGCCAGAGAAGCCCGAGAACATCGCCACCCGCAAGCGCATGCTCAACGAGGCCCTGGCGCAGGGCTTGTCCATCTGCGCGAGCCTATCGCCTGGGAGCTGGGCGCGCAGTAAAAAGGAGTTCCTGCGCGTGGACCGGCAGGGCAAGGTGTATGAGAGCCGGCCAGATATCTGTGGGCTGTTCCCGGAACTACGGCGGTTTTGCTACAATGTTGGTGTATCAATGGCTCAAACCTATGGCGGATTTCCCGCCTTCGACTCAGCTCTGATCCACACCGAGGTCCGTGATAGCGCCAACCCTTGCTTCCATGAGCATGACCGCGCGGCCTTCCGTCAATTCGCGGGCTTCGACGTTCCGGAACAAGTGAGCGGTAAGAGCGGTGTTAGATACGACAGCTTGGAGGGCTTCCCGGAGTCCCGCGTCCTTCCCGACGACTATCCATTGTACGTCTATTATCGTTGGTACTGGAAACACGGCGACGGTTGGAATGAGCTGAACACGGCCGTCCATGAAGGACTAAAAACGTCGGGCCGCTCCGACCTGTGGACCTTCCACGACCCGGCGGTACGAGTGGCCAGCGTCTATGGAAGTGGTGGGGCGGTGGACGTGTTGTCTCAGTGGACCTACTCGTACCCGGACCCAATCCGCATAGCCACGGCCACCGATGAGTTGCTGGCCATGGTCGCAGGGGCGGACCATCCGCAGCAGGCCATGAAGATGACCCAGATCATTTGGTACCGCTCGCAAACCGCGCCGGCTAGCCAGGAGAGTTTGGACAAGGTGAAGGCCCAGTCTGTCTGGGAGGACACAGATCCTGACGCGGCCTTCATCACCATCGCGCCAATGCATCTGCGCGAGGCCTTTTGGACCAAGATCGCTCGGCCTATCAAGGGCATCATGTACCACGGCTGGCAGTCGTTGGTGGACACTGGCCTGCAGGAAGGCTACCGTCATACCCACCCGCAGACCCAGCACGAGCTGGCGCGGCTTATCCGCGAGGTCGTCCAGCCGCTTGGCCCGACACTGGTGCAGGTGCCAGGGATAAAGAGCGATGTGGCCTTTCTGGAGAGCTTCGCGTCGCAGATGTTTGCACAGCGCGGCACCTACGGGTGGGGACACACCTGGGCAGGCGACGCGTATCTTATCATGCAGTGGGCGGGCCTACAGCCGGAGATCATCTTCGACGAGACGATCATGCAACGAGGCCTAGAGGGCTTCAAGGTCTTGGTCATGATGGACTGCGATGTGCTCATCCAGACAGTGGTGGACCGCATCAAGGCTTTTCAGGCGGCAGGCGGTCTTCTAGTGGGCGATGACCGGATCTGCCCAATGATCAAGCCAGACATCGTGCTGAAGTCACGCGACCGGGTAGGAAAGGCTGACGAAGACAAAGCTGCGTTACAGCAGATTGCACGCGACCTGCGCGAGCGGCTCGCTGGACGCTACCCCTACTATGCGCTGTCTGACAACCCCGACGTAGTCGTCTACCGCCGCCGTGCTGGCGCCACCGACTATCTGTTCGCCATCAATGACCGGCGCGAGTTCGGTGAGTATGTGGGACATCACGGCCTGGTCATGGAGAACGGTCTGCCCAGCGAGGCGACGATCACGGTTGACCGCCGCAAGGGCTTCGCCTACGACCTGGTAGCCGGTTTGGCCGTGCCTACCCGAGCCGAGAAGGGCAAGCTGATCCTCCACTTAGGCCTGAAGCCCTGCGACGGACGGCTAGTGATGATAACAGACCGCGAGATCGCCGAGGTGCAGGTGGACTGTCCCGACCAAGCCACGCTAGGTGATACGGTACGGCTGCACGTTGCGGTGGTCGACGGCCGGGGCAAGCCCATCGACGCCGTAGTTCCCGTGCGAGTGGATGTGCTCGATCCAGAAGGTCGTCCGGCGGAGTTCAGCGGTTACTATGGAGCTGCCGGCGGTCAACTGGACGTCTCGCTCGATCTGGCAACCAACGACCGCACAGGCACGTGGCAGATCGGTGTTCGCGACCTCGCCTCGGGCAGGGTTGCCACTCACTACCTGCGAGTGACAAGGAAGCCCGAGTAACTACGCGAACTCCCCCCCAGGAGGGATACTGATGCTTTCGTTGCTGATGGCCTCAACGTTAATAGTCATACCAGCGCAGGAGGATGAAGTCGTGGGCAAGCGACCTTACGAGATGGACTGGGCGGGAAGAACGCAAGACGAACATCCCCCGCTCTTCGACTTTGAGGACCTGAGCGGCTGGCGTGTGGAGACCGAGAACGCGCAGGCCACCTTCAAGCGGTCACGCGAGCAGCAGTTGTGGGGCCAGTACGTAGGCAAGTTAACCTACCGTGCCACCGACAAAAGGCCTGAGATTCGCCTGCGCCCGCCAGAGCCAATCAAGATCGACAAGTTCTTCGATGCTGTGACACTCTGGGCCTATGGCAACAACTGGGCCTGGGTACAAGACCCGAGCACGCCACAGATAGGCATCGCGGCAATTTTCCAAACGCCTGAAGGGCAAGAGTTCCGTGTGCCGGTGGCGCATGTCAACTGGAAGGAGTGGCACCTGTGCCACCGGCGACTCACGCCCGAGCAGATCGAGCTGGTCGCGGGCGGTGCTGCCTTCGCGGGCTTCGCTATCACCAATGGCACCAACACGGACGACCGTGTTATCTATATGGATGGCTTCGCGGTGTTCGAGGAGGAGTTCCCACCGCTGACCTTTGAGCCTCGCCCCGAGCGCGGCATCCCGATGCTCCCTGGGCAGACTGTGGGTACCAACACAGGGCCAGGGAAGCTACCCTTCCCGACACGGCTTGAAACGATTCTGCCCGACAACCTCACGCGTGATTTCGTCACGTCCGTCAAGCAGGTCGGTGACGAGTTCGTCTTCAGCTACGCCGGGGCCGACGGCAAGCTGATCTACCGGCTCAAGCCCGAGAGCGGAACGCTGGGCGACATCACAGCGTACTGGGAGGGGCGAGGTGAGCCGATCCGGCCGTGCGTGGATGGTGGCGTATACCTAGTGGGCGAGAGAGGCGCGGTGCCACCCGAGAAGGCCGAGGCTTTGGGCACTGCTCTCGACGGTGACAGAGTGGTGTCGCGCTGGCGGATGACGGCGGGTGCTGCCTCGGCCGAGGTCACCTATACCTATCGCCTGTGGAACAAGTCCTTGGTGATCGACGTTGTGGCGCCGGGAGGGCAGGTGGCCGAGGTGCGCTTTGGCCGGGTTCTGGGGCTGCAAAGCCCGCGCCTGGTCACCAATCCGTACTACACCTACAGCAGCTCTCGGCCGGCGGTGGCTGTCTCCGGGCCGACTGACGCGCCGCTGTTCTTGACCGGGCACATCGACTGGTGCCTATCCAACGCGTCCACGCCCTGGGCCGACAATGCTGTAACCGACGGTGAGGTGTGTTTCAACGGCGGCACTCGGTATATCGCCAAAACCGACGGTGTGCGCAATGACTGCTACGAACGCTTCTTTATCACCCTGTCGCCACGCTACGAGGAGATGCTGCCAACCATACCCAACCCGGTCTCGCCGTGGAAGCACATTACCGGTACGCGTGTTTGGCGCGCACACGGCGCGGGCAACCGCGAGAACGACATTGCTTTCTGGACCAAGGTCCACCGCTATGGCATGACTCAGGTGGTCGTCACAGACCACGAGACAATGTGGCGCGATGGGGGAGAAAGCTTCACCTTTCGCACCAAGGCGGCCCCCGGCAAGGGCGGCGACCAAGGCGCTTACGATTATGCCCGCGTCATGATCGACAAGCTGGGATTCGTATATGGTCCCTACAACAACTATACGGACTTGGCTCCGGTCAACGAGTATTGGCAGATTGATCGCGTGAGCCGCACCCCAGACAACCAGCTTCAGAGCGCCTGGGCTAGGTGCTACGCGCCCAAGCCTGCCCGTGCTGTCGAGTTCTGCGCCATGCTTGCCCCCAAGATCCAAGAAAAGTTTCACTTCAACACGGCTTATTGTGACGTCCACACGGCTGTGGCGCCGTGGCACCGGGTGGACTATGACCCGCGTGTGCCTGGCGCCGGTACCTTCGCCGCTGTGTTCTACGCCTACGGCGAGATCATGCTGCACCAAAAGGCCGCCTGGAACGGTCCTGTCTACTCCGAAGGCAACAACCATTTCTCGTACTGCGGACTCACCGACGGCAACTACGGGCAGGACCAGGGCTACAAGCCCGCCACCAGCCCTTGGCTTGTCGACTTTGACCTGCGCCGGATGCACGATCTGTGTTGCAACTTCGGCATGGGCAATCCGAGCATGTTCTACGGCCGTGAAAGCACCACCGGGCGCACTCGCCACGACATGGACAGCTATATTGATCGATTCCTGGCTGCGACTGTTGCCTTCGGCCATCCCGGCTTCCTGACCTTCGAGGGCGGGTTTCAAAATGCCTTGCGCAGCTACTACATGCTCCAGCAACTTCACAGCAGCTATTGTCTTGCCAGTGCAGACACCATTCGCTACGCAGACGCCTCGGGCAAGCTGTGGGATACCTCTGCAGCCGTAGCTTCGGGCCTTTACAAGCGCTCACAGGTCGTGACGCGCTACAGCAACGGGTGCGTGACCGTGGTCAACGGCAATCCGGAGGAGCGCATGAAGGTCGAGGTGGGCGGCCGCAAGCTAGACCTGCCGCCCAACGGTTACGCCGGCTGGACGGAGGATGGAAGCATCGAAGTGATCAGCGCCGACCCCGAGGGCCAGCGCTGCGACTACGCGGCCACCCCGGCGTACTTGTATGTGGACGGGCGCGGCCGTTTTGTGCGCTTGGCCAAGGCCGCTGGCAACGGCATCGGCATCTGCCGTATCCTCGGCAAAGGGCACTACGAGATCATCCCCTACGACGGCGCTGAATGTGGCTTCGCCATCAAGGCCCGGAAGGCTGTGGCCTTGGACGAGGCTGGCAAGGAGCTTGGGCCCGCTGAGGTGCGGGAAGCGCGGGGCCTGACCTATGTGGTGCCCGTTGAGGGCGCTGTAAGCTACATCGTTGAGGGCGAAGAGGTAGTAGCAGCCCAGGGGCTGACCTGCGAGCGCGACAACGTCGTCGCGGGCGAGCGTGTGGTCGTGCGCGGTAAGACCGACCATGCCTTTCAAATCCCGGCCGACGCCAAGATCGGCGAACGTGTCTGGCGTCAGATCGAGGGTGCTTGGATCGACTTCACCGTCGTCCCCATGACCTATTCCGATGTGCGGCTCGAGGATAACACCCTGGTAGTGACGCTGCGGAGCAACTTTGCCAACCCGCGTGACATCACTGTATCGGCCGCGGGCAAGACTCAAACTGTGCAGGGGCTGCCAGGCAAGCCTGCCGAGGTCAGACTCGACTTGGGAGAGCCCACTGAGGAGACGGCTGAGCTGCTGGAGATAACCCTGCGCTCGGGCGAGTTCCGACAGACGCTAGAGCGCGGCATGAGGGTCGAGATGGGCTATCGCCCGGTCGCGTCCCTGCCGGAGAAGTGGCAGGCGGGCATGTGTCTGCGCGGAGAGAAGGAGTCCTATAGCATGGGCCAGACCCTTGCGCACGTCGTCATCGGCCGATCTACGTGTGGCGAAGTAACGAAAAACGGTATCAAGATGCACCCGCCCTACGTCGGTGGAGTAGGTTATGCCTTCGCTGTGTACGACCCGATAGATCTGCCAGCGCGGCCTGCCGCGGTCTTCCGCGCGTCGGTGGGTAAGGCCGACGGGAGCGACCTGGGCGACGGCATCTTGTACAAGGTGGCCGTCGTGACGGAGGAGGGCAAGGAAAGCATCGTGGGCCAGACACTAGTTCAGAAGCATGAGTGGCTGCCTATCGAGGGTGACCTGTCGGCCTTCGCGGGCCAGACCGTACGGATCAAGATCATCTCCGATGTGGGCGAAGCCGACAACTCGTCGGGTGACTGGGCCTGCTGGGCCGACATGCGCATCGAGGCACGCGACGCCACCCTCGAGCGCGTGCTGGAGGCCGAGGGTGAGGCCTACCGTCGCGAGTCA
>JAKORR010000113.1 GCA_029777735.1 Armatimonadota bacterium
CGCCACTTTCAGCCCGCCTTCGAAATTGAGCGTGTTGTCGACACGACCGGAGCGGGTGACGTGTATCACGGAGCCTTCACTTACGCACTGGCTCGGGGGCAGGGGATTGAGGAGGTCATGCGCTTCGCCTCCGCCGCTGCTGCGCTCAGTTGCAGGGCCTTGGGAGGACGAGCAGGCCTGGCGTCGATGGACGAGGTGCTGGCACTTCTGGAACGCGGCGAGAGGCTGCTCGGACCCCAAACACACTGGTCGGGGGGTACTGACGGTGGCTGCGATGGGTGAGACGCGGCCGGAGTGGTTATGTGTCCGGTATGCAACAAAAGCCGCAAAATTGCGACGAGGGGCCTATTGCATGCTTGTTTTATTGACATTGGCTTTCGCAGAGACCATACTCACCATAAGTAGATGAGGCCAGTACAAGTGGAAAGTCATCAGACCATGGGCAATGCAGCACAATTGGAGCTACGAGACTACGTCCGTGCCCTGACCAAACGCTGGATTTTCCTGGTCTTGTTTACCTCCACGGTGACTCTAGCAGGTGGGGTCTACTCCTTGACAATGCCCGCGGACTACGTTGCAACGGCACGCGTACTGATGAGGCCGCAGGTACCAGGGGTCAACGTACTTGTGGCCGGCGAGCGGCGCGGGCTCGGTAGTACTGATCTTTCTCTGGCAACCTACGCCAAGCTTCTGACCAGCTCGGAGAATGCCAAGCGTGTGGCGCAGCGTCTAGCCTCTCGCACCAGTGGACAGCGTATCATTGCTGACCCGGCAGAGATCGTGAACTCACTGAAAGCGACAGTGGAGCCCCCCGATGTGATCGCCGTGGAGGCTTCGGCCCCGACACCGGAGCAGGCTATGGCCTTCGCCAATGAAGCAGCGGATAGCTTCGTCGTCGTGGTGGGCGATTTCCAGCGTGCCTACGAGACGGCCGCTCGGCAGTTTCTCGAAGAACAGCTTTCGCGCAACGCCGAAGAAGTTAAGCTCATCGAGAGGCAACTCGAGGCGCTTCGCGAGCAGGCCAACGTCAGCACCGCCTCGCTGCCAGCCGAGGCCCAGGGAACTGCCCAGTACGTGAGCCTTCTGCAACGGTATACAGACGAGCTGAAGGCGGTGTCGAGCGAGGTAGAGGCAACCAGAGCCGACTTGGCCCGCGCCGAGCAACAGCTACGGAGGACCAAGCGCTATGTTGTCGAGAACCGCCCTATGGTGAACCCCTTGCGCGAGAGTCTCCAGAAGCAGCTCGTGTCCTATCAGGCGGCTCTGGCAGATATGTTGGGGAGATACACGGCCGACCACCCGGCCGTGTTGGACTTGAAGGACAAGATTCGGGCGATAGAAAGCCAGATAGACGAGCTGCCCGCGACAGTCACAGAGACCACCACAGTCGCAAACGCAGCCTACGCGAACCTCACTGAAGAGGTGAGCGCACTGCAGCGCAAGTTGGCCCAGGTCTCGGCCAAACGCTCGTCGTTGGCCGCCACCGTGGCAGAGCTTTCGGGTGAGGCGAAGAGCGCCGCGAAGCTACAGCAACGCACAGAGGAGATAACGGCCAGGCTATCCCTGCTGCGAGACATGCAAAAGCAGCTTGCCGGCGATCTGCAAGTTCACAAGATGAACGAGGCGATTAAGTCGGAGGGAGCCGCAGTGCTGGACCGCGCTGTAACAGCACAATCGAAGACTCCGCGCCTGAGCAAGGCCTTGGGCTTCTCCTTCGTGCTCGGCCTCGCGGCCGCCTGTGCACTTGCCATCTTCTTCGAGCTGCTGGACGACACGATCCACGATCCCGACGATCTGCGTCGGTACACAGACTTGACCTACCTGGGCATGGTGCCGCGACTGGAGCAGAACGAGAGCCGGCTGGTGGTGGTGGCTGCCCCCAAGAGCCCCTATGCTGAGGCCTACCGCAGCATACGGTCTCAGGTCAACTTCCGCCTCTGGGAGAAACCCGGAAAGGTCCTACTCATCACCAGCGCCCTCGCCGGAGAGGGCAAGACTATGACGGTCTGCAACCTCGGCGCTGCCTACGCCCAGGCCGGGCCGTCAGTCGTGCTCATTGACACAGACCTGCGCCGGCCGGCAATCCACGATTTATACGGCGTGCAGCCCGCCCGAGGCTTCACAAACGTCATTGTAGGCGACGCGAAACTGCCGGATGTAACTCTGGAAACCGACGTGCCCGGGCTTCGCGTGGTACCTTCGGGGCCCCTGCCGCCTAATCCTGCCCAGCTTCTGGAGAACGACCGCGCAAGGCAGGCGATTGAGGAAGCGCGGGAGATGGCCGATCTAATCATCCTTGACTCACCCCCTTGCCTTCTCATCACCGACGCGGCAGTGCTGGCCAGTTACGCAGACAGTGTAGTGCTCGTGATACAGGCTGGGCAGATCAACGCACGCGAACTCCAGCGGGCGCGGCAGGCACTCGAGGCGGGGCGAACACCACTCCTCGGCGTGATCCTGAACCGTGTCGCGCTTTCCCGCGGCGGCTACTACTATTACTACTATTATTATTACTATGGTTACGGCCAAAAGATGCAAACCGACCGTGCCAAGGAACAAGTGTAGAAGGGACAGGACGCCGCCCTGCGCCCAGCCGGCTTGGCCTCGGGCGAGGTAAGGGTGGCGTCGCTTAAGATCGCGCTGGCGGCCCAAGGGCTGGTCAGGTCTGGCGCTCAAACACTTTTAGGGAGGAGGGTTCGCGTGGCCGAACGCAATCTCAACCTCCAACGCTGGATTGAGTACCTTTACGATCGTCGGCCCCGTCGATTGGGCTTTGGGCCCGAGCGCGCGGCCGAGCTTCCCGAATGGCAGGACGAGGTACGCGAAGCTCTGGTGGCGGCCATGCATGGCTGGCCGGAGGAAACCGTGGCCCTCGAGCCCGAGGTCACCGAGGAACACGACGATGGCCGGTGGCTTCGTCAGCGTCTCCTGCTACAGAGCGAGTCGATGATGACGGTGCCTTGCTGGCTCTTGGTGCCCAAAGACCTGCGGCCCGGTGAGAAGCGTCCGGCCGTCTTGGCGCTCCACGGCCACGGCAACGGGAAGGACGATGTAATGGGGTTGGATCACGGCGACGACCACCGCAGGCAGTCCATTAGGGCACACAATTATGACTACGCACGTCAGTTCGCGGAGCGCGGCTATGTCGTGCTCGCGCCCGACCACCGTAACTTCGGCGAGCGCCGATACAACAGCGAGCAGGCCTACGGCCGCGATACCTGCAACCTTATGATGCTCAAGGCCGAGCTGCTGGGGCGCAACATGCTGCTGTGCAATATCTGGGACACCCGCAAGTGCTTGGACTATCTACAGTCGCGGCCCGACGTGGCGGCGGATCGTCTGGGTGCGATGGGGCTGTCCTACGGCGGGACATTGACCCTATGGCTTGCGGCTTTGGACGAGAGGGTCAAGGTGGCGTGCGTGAGCTGCTACGTCAGCCGCTACGAGACCTATGCGCTGGAAATGGACAACACCTGCGGAGTGCAGACGCCTTCCTGTTTCCTCAACCTGCTGGATGAGATGTGGGAGCTGACAGCTCTGATAGCACCCAGGGCTCTGCTGGTGGAGAACGGTACGCAGGATACAGGCTTCCCGATCGAGGCCTCGCTGGACCAGCACCGGATGATCCACTGGGTGTACCAAACCATCGGGGCCGAGGAGCGCGTGGCCTTCGATGTGTTCGAGGGAGGCCATGAGTTCAGCGGCCGTCAGACCTTCGACTGGTTCGCACGTTGGCTGGGCTGGCGGGCGTGAGGGCCGGACTGCACCGCCTTCCATCGAGACGAGCCCCACGTACTAATGCTCCTGCCGTCTTCGAAGTGCCATGTCCAAGTAAGTCCTGCTGCTTAGCCTCGAACAACGGCTGGCTCACCAATCCATGCTCTCCCTGTAAGCCCGTCCACAACCACAGGTAGCCGCGATCGGACGGAGGTAACGCATCTGTGCTCGCACAGCCTTGGCGTGGGCCACCTTTTCCTCGATAATGACAACTTGCAGAATACCCTCTCTTACACTACACCAATGCAAGTCAACAGAGTACGCCTCACCAACTTCCGCTGTTTTGCCGACCTCGATCTGGAGCTAGGCCGGGGGCTGGTCGTATTGATAGGCTCTAACGCCAGTGGCAAGACCTCCTTGATCGAGGCCGTCTTCGTGGCGTCAGCCGGAAGATCACCGCGTACGCTGAGGGACGAGGAGCTGGTCCGCTGGGGCGAGAGGAGGGCCCTGGTGAACGCCGAGTTCTGTCAGGGGGACGGCCGGCTCGTCAACGTGCACGTAGGACTTGAGCTGGCTTCGGGCGGCCCCAGGAAGCTTGTCACAGTGGACGACAAGCCTGTGCGGCGGCTCACGGGGCTGATAGGCCGCCTTCCAGTCGTGCTCTTCACGCCGGCGGACCTCCAGCTTACTCAGGCTGAGCCAGCTGTACGCCGCCGGTTCATGAACCTGGCGCTGGCGCGGCTTAGGCCGGCCTATGCCGACGACATGGCCCGCTACCGCCGCGCTCTGAAGCAGCGCAACCGTCTTCTCCAGGATGAAGCCCCCGACAGTCAGATACAGCCATGGACAGATCAACTGATAAGGTCGGGCAGCCAAGTCGCTTGCCATCGCCGCTGGCTGGCTGAGGCCCTCGACGACGTAGCCGCGCAGGTTCATAGCGAACTGGCCGGCCCGAGCGAGAGTCTCAAGGTGCACTACGCGGGCGACCTAGCGTCAGCAGCCGAGCCGCAGGAGGCAGCGGAGCTCTACCTGTGCCTGTTAGCCGAGCGCCGCGGC
>JAKORR010000114.1 GCA_029777735.1 Armatimonadota bacterium
CTCAACGCCCACTACGCCGGGCTCACCATGGAGTCGGTGCGCGAGCGCCTGCGCACCGAGGTCGATGAGCTGCGCACCGAAATCGCCCAGCTCATGCTCACCGCCGTCGAGCAGGACCCGGCCGCCGACACCAGCGCCGACGAGGTGGTCGTGGCCGGCGAACGCAACCTGCTGTCGGTGACCGAGTTCTCGCAGGACATGGGCAACCTGCGCCGCCTCTTCGACCTGTTCGAACAGAAGGCCCAGCTCATGCGCCTGCTCGACGTGTCGACCCAGGCCGAGGGCGTGCGCATCTTCATCGGCGGCGAAAGCCAGGTCGTGCCCTACCAGGACCTGTCGGTCGTCACCGCGCCCTACGAGGTCGATGGCCAGATCGTCGGCACCCTGGGCGTGATCGGCCCGCAGCGCATGGCCTACGACCGCATGATCCAGATCGTGGACATCACCTCCAAGCTCGTCAGCAACGCCCTGAGCCACCACAAGCCCGGCTGATCACGGGTCCAAGCCGGAACGCCCGATTTCTCAGGTTACAATGCCGGTTTGTTCGGGCCGTTAGCTCAGTTGGTCAGAGCAGAGGACTCATAATCCTTTGGTCGTTGGTTCAAGTCCAACACGGCCTACCAAGCCCACCCGAATATTCCCCGATAGCTCAGTCGGTAGAGCGCCGGACTGTTAATCCGTAGGTCCCTGGTTCGAGCCCAGGTCGGGGAGCCAAAATTATCCAGGTGAATCAATCGCTTGGAAGAAATAGCCACCTTCGCGGTGGCTTTTTCTTTTCTGCACCGTGTTCATGTAGCCACCATGTAACCCCGAGCACAGGGTTTTTGCCCCAAGCGAGCCCCGCTCCTTGGAGCAGCCAGGTGCTTCTGACAGCGCCTGCCGCAGTTTGTTTGTTCCTGTGTCTGCTGGGTCCAGCGTGGTCGAAGAACCGGATGGGCAGCTTCAGCATTTTGTTTGCCCGCCGCAACTCGACCGTTCCACGGTTCGGCGGCTCGCTGCGTGCGCGCCAGACGCCATCAAAGGTATGCCGACAGAACCTGCGTAAGGATCGCGGCAATGCCGCAGTAGGCAGCACCGGCGAAAAGGTAGAGCAAACGGTTGGCTTGGATTTCTCTCAGCAGCCAGATCGCCGCCACTATAGACAGTGCAAACATGATGGCAGCCATCACGTAGGCTTGAGGGGGAGGGACGAATACCGACCGCTCTCCACGCTGACTGGATGAAGTGAATCCACCTTGCGCAAGAATCAGACAGCCGCCCAGGAGGCCGAGCAGCGCAAGGGACAAAACAGACGCAATTTGAGCTTTACGCATCACAAAAGACGGTGTGTTGTGGCCTTTTGGCAGCGTACAAGGGTACCGCTGTCTGTTGATTCTATTTTTTTGCTCCTCGACGATTGACTGATTTCGAGCTGCCACATGCCCTTGGGATGGTAGAAACGACAGACTTGCTTACGTTTGACGGCAGGCCTGTCCACGACGGGTGCGGGTGGTCCCAACCGATTCAATTTCTGGGTGCGGCATGAAAAAAACGCTCTATGACATTCTGAGCATAGGTAGGAACGCGAGCCAGGACGAGGTGCAGGCGGCCTACGAGGCCTGCATCGAGAAGATCAGGCCAAGGTATGAGCGGGGCGACGCCGATGCGCGGAACCTGAACCTCGCTTTCAAGGCTGCGTACGAGGTGCTGTCGGATTGCCAGAGGCGGCGGCAGTACGACCAGTCGCTGGAGTCGCTGCCGGAGCGCGACCCCGTGGTCGCCGAGCCCTCGGGTTGGCTGCAGGGGCTGTTGCGGCACAAGGTGTTGCTGCTGGGCCTGTGCGTGGTGTTGCTGGGGGGCTTCTATGTCCGCGAGTCCAGCGAGAAGGAAAAGGCCCTGATCGCGCTGAAGAAGGCGGAGCAGGAGGCCAAGGCCGAGGCCGAGCGGCTGAGGATAGAGAACGAGCGGGTCCTGGTCCAGGGCGCGGTCGCCACCCAGGTCAAGGCGGTGGACAACAGCTATTCCGTCCAGAACCGGCACCTGGACCTGCAATCGCGCGAGCAGGACCGCCTGGCGCGGCGGCTGGAGTACGAGAACGCCCAGACCACCCGGGCGCAGGACATCCGCCAGCAGCGCGAGGAGCAGAGCGCCCGCTACCAGGCGGAGCAGGAGCGGCGTCGGCAGGAATCGCAGGCGCGCGTGGCCCAGGTGCAGGCGGAGGCACGGGGCAACCGCGAGAAGCGTTA
>JAKORR010000010.1 GCA_029777735.1 Armatimonadota bacterium
TCATAGTATCACCCGACAACTCCTCGCCCTCCGGCTGAATGACCACCCTGATCGGCAGGCCATGGGCTCTCGCGAACTCGAAGTCGCGCTGATCATGGGCAGGAACCGCCATAATGGCGCCCGTGCCGTACTCCATCAGTACGTAGTTGCCCACCCAGACCGGTATCCTCTCGCCCGTCAGTGGATGTATCACGTAGGCGCCCGTGAAAATCCCCTTCTTCTCGGTCTCAACCGAAGTCCTATCAGCCTTGTCCTCAGCCATGGCCTCGCGGCAGAACCGGCGCACCGCCTCGGCCTCGGGCCGCCCCGCGATTAGCTTCTCTACCAGCGGATGCTCCGGTGCTATTACCATGTACGTGATCCCATAAATGGTGTCGATACGGGTTGTGAAAACCTCCATAATCTCATCACGGTCTTCCAGTCTTAGCGAGAACTGCACGCCCTCGGAGCGCCCAATCCAGTTCCGCTGCATTACCCGCACGCGCTCAGGCCATTTATCCAGCAAATCCAAGTCCGCCAGTAGTCGGTCGGCGTATTTAGTGATTGCGAAAAACCATTGAGTCATCATCCGCTGTTCCACCGGGCTCTGGCAGCGGTAGCATCCGCCAGCTACGACTTCCTCGTCCGCCAGCACCGTCTGGCAGGAGGGGCACCAATTCGCCGGCGCCTCACCCAAATAGGCCAGCCCTTTCCCGTACATCTGTAAGAATAGCCACTGGTTCCAGCGGTAGTACTCGGGCTCGCAGGTCGAGATCTCCTTGCTCCAGTCAAAGGTGATGCCAATCTGATCGAATTGGCGCTTCATGTTCGCGATACACTGGCGCGTCCATTGGCTGGGATGGATTCCCCGCTTGATGGCCGCGTTCTCGGCGGGCAGGCCGAAAGCGTCCCAGCCCATGGGATGTAGAACGTTATAGCCCCGCATGTGCAGCGAACGTGAGATCACATCGCCAATGACGTAGTTGCGCATGTGGCCCATGTGCAGATTGCCCGAGGGGTAGGGAAACATGTCCAGATAGTAGAACTTTGGGCGTTCCTCGCTGCGCATCACCTCGAAGAGACGGCGCTCGGCCCAGATTCTCTGCCACTTCAACTCGATGCTTCTAAAGTCGTACCGTTCGCTACTCCCAGCCATCACGGTCTCCTCCTCAGGCAAGACCCAGGCTCGCTATGGCGGGCCAATGCTCTGTGTACCAAAAAGCCCTCCGCCTCGGCAAGAGACGGAGGGCCTAAGATGCCTCCGCGATACCACTCTTCTTAGCCGTCCCAGTAACGACTCACTCCGTCCGGCCGGGCGTCGCACCGCAAACGGCCGTCCGACGCTGAGCCGGCTCTCTTGTAACGGCGAGAACCCGTCGCCACCTACTTCCCCCCGGGGCGGGGGGTTCAGCGCGCAGCTCAGGGGCGAGTTCGGCGCTCGACGATACCCGCCTTCCAGCCCATGGGCAGGCTCTCTCGGACCGCCGACGGACGCCTACTACTCTCCCTTACAGCCTTTGGGACAACAGGTTGTGAAATTGAAGTATAGCCGCACACCATCGAGTCGTCAAAGGCCGAAGGTCAGAGCCCAACCCGGCGACGACAGACCCACAGGTAACGTATCGTGGCCTTCTTCGAAAGTGGGAGTGACGTCCCAGGATTGTGGACGAACAGACCGCGTCATACCCAGACGCCTGGGCTGGCACGCGTCACTTCGCCTCTGGCTCAAGCACGTCTCGGGGGGGCGCCAAAGGCTCGCGCGAGGCCAGGCCCAGCGTGGCGCCCAAGGAACCGAACCACCTCTTGGACGAGGCCCGGCGCCGGTGGGCGGAGAGCACGGACTGTGCTGCACTCCTCTGTGAGAAGCGCGGACTGCTGTCGGAGTTGCACGAGTAGCACCGGAGCGGCGCTAATAGCCCCGATCCGGCGAGGCTCTCCAGACCTTGCCTGCGCCGCTCGACAACAGGCCCCCGGTGGAGGGACCACGGCTGTGACATGTAAGGACCTGGCCGCGGCGCGCTACTGAAGCTCGATGA
>JAKORR010000115.1 GCA_029777735.1 Armatimonadota bacterium
GGTTATAGGGGCCGTTTAGCACCCCGCCTGGCCAGTTCTCGACCTTGTGCCCCAGCCGCTCTTCGAACTCGCTCCGGCAGCGTTCGCAGTAACACCCCTCCATGCCAGGATAGCGAATGTAGTCGAAGTGGATGCCGGCGATGTTGTACTTGCGCACCAGCTCGACCATCGATGCGCGTTCCAGTTCGAAGTTGCGATCGTCCGAAGGGCACAGCCACTTGATCTCCTTGCCTGTCGGGTCCTTCTGCAGACGATTCTCTTCGCGCAGCTTGGCCACAAAACTCTCGGGCGCTTGGCTCCCCAGGTTCCAGTTGACCTTCCACACGTGAAGCTCGACGCCGTAGTGTTCACACCACTTGGCGCACTCAGCCACCTGATCGCCGCGGGTCGCAACTTCGGGCGCCACTGGCAGCACATCGCTGTTATAGTAGGCCACCCCACCCCAGAGCATATTGGGCAAGATGGCATTGAAACCACACTCCTTGAGGTGGCGTATAGACCTCTCCCAGCCCCACTTGCCCACACCGAAGGCCGTGTGGATCCACACGGCCCGCATCTCGGCGCGCTTGGACGGCTGGCAGCGGGCGTAGGCCTCGGAGGCCGCGGCCCGCAGATCGCCCAGCAGATCCAGCACCTCGGGATACCGCTCTTCCTGCACGGCCCTGTGCATCTGGTCCCAGATATCACGTGCCCGGGCCAGCAACGGTTCGGGGTCATTGGCGTGGCCCAGCGCCCGGGCTCGCTCCGCGATGCGCTCAAGCTCCTGCAAGCTAGCGAAGTCGTCGAACTGCCAGGCCTGACCCAAAGCACGCTGTGCGGTCTGGGGCCAGAGGTCGGGGATAAAGTGCGCGACTAGGGCCAACAGCAGGCGCACCTTGGCCTTCAGGTCTGTGCGGCTGAGCACATGGGTCATGTAGGCGCCGCTGTCCGACAGCAGCAGAGCGGCCTGGCCTGTGTCCTTGCCTTCGGGATCGAACCACTGGTACAGCACCCGGCAGTCGTCTCGCATAGGCTTGCCAGCGTGGATGTTCCAGCTCCCGTTGACGAAGCTAGTGGGAAGTCCCAAGATGTCGAGCGCTCCCTCAACCAACCGCGCCTCGTGGAAGCTTGCCTGGCCTTCCGCCTTGGTGTAAGGCCCCGGGTCCATACCCAGCGCGGCGCCTAACTCTGCGGGCATGGTGTAGAACACTAGGGCCTTGCCGCCGGATTTCACGAAGGCCACAGTGGCCTCGGCTTCGCCCGGGGCCCAAACAGGCGTGTAGGGAAACACGACCACCTTGGCTCCCGTAAGCTTGCCCGTAGCCACGTCCTCATCACTGATCTTGCCAAACTCCACGCCCGCAAGTTCCAGCGCCTCGGCCACGGTATCGAAGAACGCCCCGGCGCTTTCGGCTTCGGGACTGCCCGCCTTGGCCGCGTAGCTGCCCCTGACCACCAGGACAGGGGGGGCCTGAGCCAGCACGGCGGAAGCTACTAGGAGAAAAGGAGCAGCAGCCATGACGTCACTCTCCCTAACGTGATCGCCGCCTAAACGCCCATCGAGGCGGCACATGACCAAGCCAATAGCCACACCTGCGCGACGCCAACTACGACCCCAGACTTGCAGCCGAGAGAGTTTCGCCATAATCACGCCGGCTCCTTGTCGCCCGGGCTCCAACAGAAGTACGGAGGTTAGCAGGCAGGTCCGCGCTTTTTTCCGCGGAATCATGATTGTCACCTGAACCTACAAGTGGTGATCGGCTATGGGAATCAGTGTGGGAATCTGCGGCGTCGGGGCCTTCGCCGACTCTTTTATCCCGCTGTTCAGAGCTCACCCGCTGGTGGATAGGGTCGTGTTGTGCGACCTGGACGCCGCAAAGCTGCAGGCCAAGTCCGAGAGGTTCGCCA
>JAKORR010000116.1 GCA_029777735.1 Armatimonadota bacterium
GAACCGGGATCCGCTACGAGCAGCGCCTTGGCAGCAATGCGCCCAGGACTACGGCTTCTTCGGTGCCGGTCACCGCGAGCGCGGGCCTTCCTGGCGACACCGCCATCGGGTGTGGGGTGGCCCTGGGCATTCTGGGGACGATGGTCCTTCTTGTATCGGTCGGGACGGGCATCTGTCTCCTGGCAGTCGGCGTTGTTCTCTACTTCGCGGGGTCCTCCAGCCCCGCACGCGGACAAGCACGGATACAGCGTGATGCCATTACAAAGGTAGAGGCCGCGTGCTCGCTCAGCGATCAGGGAGATCACGAAGGTGCAATGCGCCTGCTTCGTGAGGCGCAACCGGACTGCCCAACGCATCTCCATCCGACGCTCTACTACTTGATGGGGTGCGTATCTGGGAAGGCGCAACGGCACCAACCAGCGGTCGAGTTCCTGGAGAAGGCGCAGAGCCTCGGGGCCGACGAACCTGCTATCCCGATGCTTCTTGGTGCCAGCTACTATGAGATCGGCCAGAAACAGCGCGCCATCGCGTCACTGCAGTCGGTCACCGAAGACAACCCCTACTTCCTCACCGCTCTCGGCCTCCTGGGCGAGGTGCTGCACGAGGCCGGGGCATATGAGGAAGCTATCGCGGCCCTGCAGCATGCTCCGCTTCTCAAGCGGAACCTGGACGACGACCTGCTCAAGATTCACTACTGCTTGGGTGCCTGCTACGAGAGCCTTGGTAACAAGCGAAAGGCCGTCCAGCACTACCGGCGCGTCTATACTCAGGACGCGGGCTACAGGGACGTGAGTCAGCGACTGCCGATGCTTCAGTGACGAAGCCGCTGTGGGGTGGCAAGCGTGCCGCGCACGGTCCCTCACCGCTCCCGCCGCGATGCCCGCCAGGGGCACGTAGCGGCCCCAGGAGCGGTCGATAGGGGCGGGCCGGAGGCATTACCCGCACCAACTGCAGGGGAAAGAAGTGATTCCCGCAAAGGGGTAGGAAGCGATTCCTGCGTGAACGAGGAACGCATTGCGGGTCGTGCCGGAGAGGCGGATCCTGTGACCCCCTTAGCAGGCGGCAAACAAGCGGATGGCGTGTGATCCGAACGTACGCATGCGTGACCCCCGTGCGTAAGTGACCTCGAAATGGCATCTGCCGGTAGCACCGGGCGGTCCACGAAGGTGGGTGCCATGGAAGGCGAATGATGGGCAACGTGAGTCTGGCAATCAGCGGCGAAGATGCGGCATTGCTCCACTGGACACTCACTGAGGCGCGCAACCGTGAGATTGGGCGGCGTACATACCTCTCGGGCGCGAGAGCACGCAAGACTGGCAAGCATCCCTCGCAGGACCGCGCCATAGCGGCCAACAGA
>JAKORR010000117.1 GCA_029777735.1 Armatimonadota bacterium
CATGGACTTCGCGCGCGGCCTGGACGACGGCGTCTTCTAGGGCAGGCTCGCAGTCCGGCTCCTCGTGCCCGTCCCAGAAGGGGTCTGCGGCGTCGCAGGATGTCTCAGGAAGGGCGTCGAAAAGGGGTTCAGAGGCTTCTGGTGTACGCGATGTACGCGATAAAGGCTGTTTTTGAAAAGTCTCCCCATGAAGCGAAAGTACAGGGACTTTTTGAAATTGGCCTAAATCGCGTACATCGCGTACACTTTGGAGGCCGATGCCGTGGCAAAGCTGGCATTTCTGGCCGTCCACCCTTGCCTGCCTGCTCTCCACGCCCCGCTGTTCCAGGAGCCGGGAGAACGCCTTCTTGGTTAGAGGCTTGGCGGATCCGTTCTCCTCGCACCACTGCTGATAGGCGGCGTAGAGGTCACTGAACACGGCCCGGCAGGCCGGTCCGGTGACGCAGCAAGCGTCTATAAACTCCGCAAGCGCGTCCTCCTCGGTGCGGTATTCACGGGTGGCTTCCGCCACCACCGGCGGCATCTGCAGCCCGTGTTCGAGAGCGCGCCGCCATCCGTCCACCAGCCAGCGCAGGATTCCCACCGCCTCCTGCAGCAGCTTCTCCGCCTTCTGCGGGTCCACGCTCTCTTCTGGAATTTGGGACGTGAACGGGATGAGACGCACCCTGCGCCATGTCCCTTCCGTCTGTTCCGGGATGGCCGGCTTGTGGTTGGTGGCGATAAACGGGGTCACGCACAGGCGGATGTCCCGGTAGTTCTCGTAGAGCGCCCGGGCCTTCATCGGGTTATCCAAGGTCAGGTCCTTGATTGCAACAGGACTGAGCGTCGCGCCGTCTGCGAGTTCGTCCAGCACGCCGAAACGGATTCCCTCGCAGGCTGCCAGAGAGACCCGCGCGGCATCCTGCTGCTGGCGGCGCGTCAGGACGACGTCGCGCGGAATGGGGCCGGCATAGTCTCCGAGGACAGCCTGCAGGACGTCCAGCAGCGTGCTCTTCC
This sequence comes from Armatimonadota bacterium, assembly GCA_029777735.1. Lineage (GTDB taxonomy): Bacteria > Armatimonadota > Zipacnadia > Zipacnadales > FEN-943 > JAKORR01. The sequence goes on from JAKORR010000117.1 coordinate 997, forward strand.
CGTTCCTGCCTCCG
>JAKORR010000118.1 GCA_029777735.1 Armatimonadota bacterium
GCCCATCCGTGCCTTGGGCGTTCGGGGACGCCAAGGTGCCCGACCATCGGTCATCACCCTGAGGCGACACGTAGAAGTCACCTTGAGGCCCAGCGAACCCAAGCCGCGCCAGACACAATCCCGCCATAGCCGCAAGAAGAGTGGTTCGCATGTCTTATTGCTTGCCTCCATTTACTACGGATTGCCTTCTTGGGTTGGCGCGATCGCCTGCCTAGGCCTTCACGCCCGCAGGGCCAGAACCTGCCCCGTCGCTCCTGGGAGCCAAGGCAAAGCTTGCCACACGCCGTGAGGCGGCTGGAGAATGCGCCGGTCCGGGGGCTTTGTCGGCTATCGCTTCTGTAGCACCAGCACTGTCGTGCCCTGCGCCTCCACTCTCACCGGCAGAATGCCGTCCTTTGCCTGTACCGTACCGCCGCCAAGGCCCAGCTCGGCCGCGAACCCGGCCATCCCCAAGCTCCTGACGTCAACGCTGATTCTGGCGTCCACAGGTTCGGCGCCGGGGTTATGCACTATCAGGTAGACCTTGTCGCCACTACCGAAGCGCTCGATTCTGAGAGCTTCCGGTTGGACTCGCGCGTGCGTGATTGGCTCCCAGCCTGCCGCCTCCAGCTCCCGCAGCATACCTGCGTATTTACTCATCACGGCAATCTCATTGCCGTGGCCCGGGAAGATGCCGTGCAGCAGATGCCAGGCGACCTCCGACTCCGGCCGCGGTTTGTAGGGCAGGTCGGTGCAGGGCTTGCGATAGGCGATGGCCCGGATGAAGTCAGGGTCTGCAAACTGCGTCGCCTCGGCTCCGAAGATGTCCAGGTAGGGCGCACCGAAGGTCAGCCACCCTGGCGTCACCCCCCACGAGCAGTTGGTCATGAGCACCAGCCCACGCCCATGCATGTCGCGCGCCAGCTCTTGCAGCCACTCGACCGTGGCGAAGGCCGCCACCTGTACGGGCTTGCGGTCAGTAGCCCCAAAGCTCAACGGCAGGTGAGCGTAATGGAAGTGCTCGCGGCGGTAGTTAGCCC